>JASHUC010000084.1 GCA_030040235.1 Gammaproteobacteria bacterium
CGGCCTCGGAGGCCTCGACTCGACCATCAAGGCAACGTCCCAGCTGCAGCAGCTGCGCACCTCGGCGCCCGTCAATCCGTTCGGTCTCATCGCTCGTGCCCGCGGGGACATCGATCGCCTGAACACCGTGCTCGAGAGCTCCGGCTATTACGAGGGCTCGGTGGGCATCACGATCGAAGGCCTGGCGCTCGATGCGCCGACCCTCGGCGATGTCCTCACCGCGCTGCCGAAGGGCATGGATGCGCATATCAAAATCACGCTCACGACCGGACCGCTGTTTCACCTCGGGAGCATCAGGATCGAGGGAACGCTGCCCGCGGCAGTCCAGCTCGACCTTGCGACGGGTGCTCCCGCCGTCGCCTCAGAGGTGCTCGCGGCCGGAGCGCAACTGCAGATCAAGCTGCAGGACGAGGGATACGCCTTCGCGACGGTCGAGCCGCCGAAGGCCATCGAGAATCCAGAGCGGCGCGTGCTCGATCTGACCTTCAGCGTGAGCACCGGTCAGCGCGTGAAGGTCGGGGAGATCCGCTTCGAGGGACTCAATCGGACGCACGAATCCATGATGCGCAAGCGGCTGCTGCTGCACACGGGCGAGCCCTACAACGCCGCGCAGGTGGAGAAGGCGCGCGCGGACCTGCTGCGACTCGGTATCTTCTCTTCGATCTCGGTGCGGCTCGGGAAGGCGCCGAACAGCCTCGAGGAGGTGCCGATCACGTTCGTCGTACGCGAAGGTCCGCGCCACTCCTTCGGCGTCACCGGCTCCTACTCGAGCGATCTCGGCCTGAGCGGCGGTCTCACCTGGAGCGATCGGAACATCTTCGGCAACGGCCAGGAGCTCGATCTTTCCGGCACGATGATCAACCTCGGCGGCACGGCGACCGAGGGTCTCGGCTACGATGCGACCGCCAAGTACATCCTTCCGGACCTGGGTCATCGCGATCAATCGCTGCAGTTCGCTCTCGGGGCGATCAAGCAGAACCTGCAGGCCTACAATCAGACGGCCGAGACGGCCGGGGTCACCTTGAGCCGCAAGCTCTCGAGCGTCTGGACGGCCAACGCCGGGGTGTCGGCCGAGACCGAGAGCATTCTCCAGGGTGGCTGCATCGGCACGAACGCCTACTCACTGCAAGACCCACAGACTTGTATCGATCTCGCCGTCCCCCTCGCGGCGCAATCGCGCGACTACACACTCGTCGGCCTGCCGCTCAGCGTGTCGTACGATTCGACCGATCTGCCCTCCCCGCTCCAGGATCCGACTCATGGCACGCGCGGCGCCCTCACCATCGCACCGACGCGCTCGTTCGGCACCGGCGGGAGCAACGCGTGCCTGACGGCAGTTTTCGAGGGCGGCGCGGCGGTGTGCACCTCCTACGGCGAGCGCAGTGCGACCTTTCTCATCGAGCAGGCGAGCATCTCGCATTACCTCGACTTTCACGACCTCCTCGGGACGGAGCCCGGCCGAACCGTGCTCGCCATGCGAGCATTGGCCGGCCTCGCGCTCGGCGCCGGTGAGTTCAGTCTGCCTCCCGATCAGCGCTTCTACGCCGGAGGCAGCGGCACGGTGCGCGGCTACAATTATCAGTCGGTCGGTCCGCAATTCACCGATCCGGGCGGCAATCCGATCGGCGGCACCAGCATGACGGCGGTCAATATCGAGCTGCGCCAGCGCATCGCCAGCAATTTCGGCGCGGCCTTCTTCGTCGACGGCGGCGGCGTGAGCCAAGCCCAGAGCCTGGTACCGCTCAGCAACGGCACGAACTGCACCGGGCCGCCGGCCGTCGGCGCCGCCCCGCCGCCGGCCTCCCGAAGCGGCGTGTTCTGCGTCGGCGTGGGGGCGGGCGTGCGCTACTACACCCCGATCGGACCCATTCGCGTGGACTTCGCCATACCGACGGTGCGCCGCCAGGACGATGGCCGTTTCGAGGTTTATATCGGCTTGGGACAGGCGTTCTGATGCACGCGGCGGGTGAGACGCTCCGATGAGACGCGCACTGCGAATCGCCGCGTGGAGTGCCGGCACGCTCGTGCTGCTTCTCGCGCTCGTGGTGGCAGCGGTGCTCATCGCGGGCAACACACAGAACGGACGCACGCTCATCGAGCGAGTCACCGCCGAGCTCACGCGGGGTCAGGTGCACCTCGAGGGGCTTGCCGGCACGTTCCCCTCACGCATCGAGCTCGCCCGATTCACGATGAGCGATGAGCGCGGCGAGTGGCTCAGGGTGGATCGCCTCTCGCTGCGCTGGTCCCCCTTGGACCTGCTCGCCTGGCACGTGAAGGTCCAGAGCGTGCGCGCGGCGCGGGTCGATATCGAACGGCGGCCCGTCAACCATTCCACCTCGCACGGCGGCGGCGGCAGGCTGCCGGAGATCGATATCGGGCAGCTTGCGATCGACGCGCTCGTCCTCGAGCCCGTGCTCGCCGGTACGAAAGCCACTCTGCAGGTGCGCGGCAGCGGCCATCTCGAGTCTCTGGAGGACGCCAGGCTCGAGCTCGCCGCACGCCGGCTCGACGGACAAGGCGATTACACGGTGCGGCTGAGCTTCAATCGCGTCCGCATGGATGCGAATCTCAAGCTCGAGGAACCGGCCGGCGGTCCGCTCGAGCATCTTGCGCGCGTGCCCGGGCTCGGAGCGCTCGAGGTGAGTGGCAGCCTCGCGGGTCCGCGGACGGCGGAAGCCGTGCAGCTGAACGCTCGGGCGGGTGAGCTGCACCTCGATGCGCGCGGGACTGTCGATCTCGAGCGGCGCACGGCGACGCTCGAGTACTCGGCGGAATCTCCCGCACTCGCGCCGCGGCCCGAGCTCGCCTGGCAGCGCCTCGCTCTGGAGGGACGCTGGGTGGGGTCGCTGCGCACGCCGCAGGCGAGCGGAGTCCTCTCGCTCGAGGGGTTGGAGCTTGCGCAGGGTACCCGGCTGGCGAGCCTGCGCGCGAACCTCGCCGCCTCGAGCGGACTGCTCAAGGTCGATGCGACCGCAGCCGGCCTCGAGATTCCGCGCGTACCCCCGGCGCTCCTTTCGGCCTCTCCCCTGCGGGCGAGTGTGACCCTGCACCTCGATGAGACCGGCCGCCCGCTCGAGCTCACACTCGATCAGCGGCTCTTCTCGTTGCGAGCGCAGGTGGTGACGGCGGGCGCGCGCAGCGCGGTGTTCTCCCTCACGCTGCCGAACTTGACGCCGTTCGCAGCGCTCGCGAAGCAGCCGCAAGTGAGCGGCAAGGCCACCTTCTCGGGAAAGCTCGCCGAGAGCTCGGGCGCCATCCACCTCGACCTCGATGCGCATGCCGGATTCGGTGCGCCCCGGCCCGTTGCCGCCCTGCTCGGAGGCGCCGTGCGGGCGCAGCTCGCGGCGAGCCTGACCGACACGGCTCTGACCATCGAGCATGTGGCGCTGACCGGGGCCGCCCTGTCGTTCTCGGGAAGCGGTCGCGCCGAGCGCAGCACGGCGAACACGGCTCGTGCCGCAACGGGGGCTCCGGGCGCCGCCCTTGGCATCAGCGACCTGCGCGGGAGCTGGTCGCTCGACCTTCCGAACCTCGCGGCGCTTTCACCGAAGGTGCGCGGAAGCCTTCGGACGACCGGTCAGCTCAGGGGGGCGCCGCGGCTGATCGGCGCGCAGCTAGAGGCCGCCGCGACGCTCTCGATTCGAGACTCCCCGACCGGCACGCTCGCGGTGAACGTGCAGGCGCACGGCCTGCCCTCGGCGCCGACTGCCGCCATCGAGGCCAAGGGTAGCTTCGGCGGAGCGCCCGTGCAGCTCGATGCCTCCTTCGAGCGTGGCCGGGGAAACCTCTACCAGCTCGAGATCCAGCGCACCGATTGGAAGAGCGCGCACATCGAGGCGAACCTCACGACCGGCGCGAATCTCTCGCAGGGCCGGGGAACCCTCAAGGTGCGCATCGACCGGCTCGCCGACCTCGCACCGCTCGTGGGGCGGCCGCTCGAGGGAAGCCTCGCCGGTAATCTCGCGTTGAATCCCGATGGCGGGCGCACGCACGTACAGCTCGATCTCGATGCGACCGGCGTCGGGGCCGGGAAATTCACCACCACGGCGAAGCTCTCCGGATCGGGTCCGATCGATGCCGTGCGGCTGTCACTCGCGGCGCACTCCGATGATCTGGGTGGCGGCGCTGCGAGTCTCGCCGCCAACGCGCAGCTCGACGTTCCCGCTCGCGTGCTCGAGCTCTCGAGTGCCGCTGCGACCTACCGTGGGCAGTCTGTGCATCTGCTCTCCCCTGCGCGCCTCGCCTTCGCCGGCGGATTCTCGGCGAGCGCGTTGCGGCTCGGGCTCCAGCGCGCCGTTCTCGAGGTTTCAGGTGAGGTCTCCCCCGCGCTCGAGCTGCGTGCCTCGCTCTCCGGGGTCGATGCACAGCTCGTGGACGCCTTCATGCCCCACCTCCTCGCACAGGGCAGCCTGCACCTCGAGGCGCAGCTGCACGGAACGGTTGCGGCTCCCCTCGGGCACGCGCGTCTTACGGTCAGCGCGTTGCGGTTCGGAGATCCCGGAGCCGCGGCTCTGCCCCTCCTCGACCTGCGTGCCACCACGGAGCTCATGGGCAGCAGCGCACAGGTCGATGCGGCGCTCAACGCCGGGCGCACCTCGCAGCTCAAGCTCACCGGCCGCGCGCCGCTCAACGCGGCGAGCACGGTCGACCTCAAGCTCGCCGGGAAGCTCGATGCCGCCTTTGCCAACGCGTTCCTCGAGGCGCACGGCGAGCGAGCGGCGGGCACGCTCGCGGTCGATGCCACCGTCACGGGCCCGGCGCAGGCGCCCGAGATCGGCGGCTCGGTCGAGCTCACGCACGGGGACATACGCGACTATGCGCAGGGTGCCCACCTCGGGGACATCACGGCGCACCTGATCGGCGGGCAGGGAATATTGAGAATCGCGAGCCTCACGGCGCACGCGGGAAGCGGTGAGCTCTCCATGACCGGGACGCTCGGGGTACTGCAACGGGGCATGCCGATCGATCTGAAACTCACCGCGAAGAACGCGACGCCGATCACCAACGATATCCTCACTGCAAACCTCAACGCCGACATGAGCGCGAAGGGCACGCTGCGCGAGCGGCTGCAGATCGCCGGCACCGTGCACGTGAACCATGCTCTCATCGGGATCCCGAACAGCCTGCCCCCCAACGTCCAGGTGCTCGACGTCACCCGTCCGGGGCAGGCCCCACCCGCACCCGTCGAGCACCGCCTCGTGATCGGACTCGACATCTCGCTCGATGCGCCGCGCGAGATCCTGGTGCAGGGCCGAGGGCTCAATGCAGAGCTCGGCGGAGACGTGAAGATCCGCGGCACGACGGCCAAGCCCTCCGTGAGCGGGGGCTTCCAGCTGATCCGGGGCACGTTCTCGCTCGCGAGCGCACAGCTCAACTTCACGATGGGGGATGTGAGCTTCAACGGGGCGGGCCTGCGCGACCGGATCGACCCGACGCTCGACTTCACCGCGCAAGCCACCTCGGCCGATGCCACGGTCACGCTGCACATCACCGGTCTTGCGGACTCGCCGCGCTTCGAGCTGAGCAGCAGCCAGCCGCTGCCTCAGGACGAGATCCTGTCGCGACTGCTGTTCGGCGAGGCCGCCGCGCAGTTGACCACGGTGCAGGTCGCCGAGATCGGTGCGGCACTGGTGAGTCTCACGGGCGTCGGGGGCGGTGGACTCAATCCGCTGCAGAAAGTGCAGAAGGCGCTCGGACTCAACGTCCTGACCGTGGGCAGTGCGCCGAATACCGGCACCAATCCCAATCAGAGTAGCGGCGCGGCCGTCACCGCCGGACGCTACGTCTCGAGCCGGGTGTTCGTCGCCGCGACTCAAAGCACGACGGGCGTGAGTCAGCTGCAGGTCGACGTCGACCTCACGAAGCATCTCAAGCTGCAGACGCGCCTCGGCAACGGGACTGCCACCGCGCAGGGCGTGACGCCCGAGGACGATCCGGGAAGCAGCATCGGCCTCACCTATCAGTTCCAGTATTGATCAGTTCCACTGCCATTCGCGGCGCATGAGGAGCACGCCGAGCGCACAGAGCACCGGCACGACGCCCAGCATCGAGAGAATGTTGACCGATGAGAGGCCTCGCTCGATCGCCCAACCGCCGGCGAGCGGCGCGAGAAACGCGCCGATGTTACCGAGCACTCCGGCCCAGCCCATTCCCGTCGCCTTGATCGCCGGCGGGTAGTACGCGGTCGAGAGCGCGTTGAGGCAGAGCTGACAGCCGCTCGTGCCGGCGCCGATCAGCGCGAGAACGACCCAGCTCACCGCGAAGCCTGCGGTGCGAAACAGCACCAGGCAAGCGGCCGTGAGGAGGTAGGCCGTGAACATGGCCGGCACGGTCATGCCCCGGCTGAGAAACAGCGACAGCAGAATGCCGCCGACGATGCCGCCCGCCTGGATGAGGACGGCACCGCGCAGCGCATCGTCGAGCGGCCAGCCTGCCGATTGCAGCAGCGTCGGCAGCCAGCTGATGAGGACGTAGAGCGTGAACAGATTGGCGACGACCAGACCCCAGAGCACGAGCGTGCGAGGCAGGTAGGTGGCCTTCAGCAGCTCGGGGAGGGACCAGCGTGAGGTCGGCGCTGCCGGCTCGGGCCGGCGCAATCGCGCGAGCGGGCCGATCTCGGGCGCGATGCGCGCGAGGATCGAGGGAATCCGCGGGTCGTCCGGGCGACGCACGGCGAGGAATTTCAACGACTCCGGCGCTGCCGCGAGGATTGCGAGCCCGATCGCGAGCGGCGCCGCTCCGCCGAGGAGGAATGCGCCGCGCCAACCCCAGTGCGCGAAGATCGAAGGCGCAATGAAGCCGGCGCAGAAGGAGCCCGCCCCGATCGCCGCGTTCATCACGACGAGGATCGTCGCGCGGCTGCGGACGGGGACGTATTCCGCCGTCCAGGCATTGCAGTTCGGAATGCTGATGCCCAAGCCGATACCGGTCAGGAGCCGCCACAGCACGAATTGCAGCGGGCTCGAGGAGGTGGCGGTCGCCATGGTCGCAAACCCGACCAGGAGCATCGCGATGACGAGCAAGGTGCGCCGGCCCGCGCGGTCGCCGAGCGGCGCGAAGGCCGCCGCACCGACGCTCAGGCCGAGCAGCACCGCCGAGAGCGCATAGCTGAAATGCGGGGCGCTGATCGACCATTCGCGCGCGATCACCGGCACCGCGAGCGCCATGACCTGGATGTCGTATCCGTCCACGAACATGATGAAGGCCGAGAGCAGCGCCACGAGCGCCTGCAGTGGAGAGATCGCCCGCTCATCGAGCAGCTGAGTCAGATCGATGGTGCGCTCGGCATCGATGGCCATGAATCGCCTCGAGCTCAGGGCGTCGCGCCGAATTCTTCGCTGCGAACCTGCGGTAGGGGCGCCGCACGGCTCGCCGCGGCCGCGTGCTGCGCCGAGAGCTTGCGCATGAGCGGCAGCATTGCGATCGCGACCAGCGTGCAACCGATGCCGGCGAAGCCGAGCTCGGTGAACAGGTGCGTGTAGATCGGCAGGGACTCGACCGGGTTCGATAGGTTCGCGGGCACGTGCGCGAAATTTGCAACGACGCTCCCGAGGTACTGCGAGATGCCCGAGGCGACGAAGTAGGCGCCCATCATGAATCCGCCCATGCGCTCGGGCACGTACCGG
>JASHUC010000085.1 GCA_030040235.1 Gammaproteobacteria bacterium
CTCGAGCGGCTCGAGCGCATCGAGACCCGCCTCGAGCAGTTCGATCCGCATCTCACCGCACTCGGCGAGCAGATCGAGACCCGGCTGAAGGCAGCGGGCGTGGGCGGCGCTGCGACGAACTACCCGATCGCCATTCGACTCGCCCGCAGCGGGGCGCAACCGGAGGAGCTCGTCGCGAGCTGCGGCATCACGCGCCAGGAAGCCGAGCTCGTTGCGCGGCTGCACGGGCCATCGGGCAATGGACACGCGCTCGCACGGCGGGCCGACCACGGCCACTCTGCGGCCGCGTGACCACGCTGTTCGCGGAAGGAGACGCAAGTCACATTGCCTCCAGCCGGAGACTTAAGTCGCCTGCTCGTGCGCCGATCAAGGAGACGTACACCGCCAGAAGGCGATCTCGACCCGTTGCCGATGAAAAGACGAGCTCATATCACCCACCCGCGCAGGACGCCGCGAGTCGCGAGGCGCCGCAAGGCAAACGGCCCGCGCCGCGGCGCCGGCGCCGGCGCCGCGCATGCCCTCGCACTTCCCGTTGAGTGCACCCTGGCCGATGCCGAGACGTTGAAGCTGCGCCTCGCGGCACTCCTCAAGAGCCCGCAGCCCGTGAGGATCGAGGTGGGATCGGTACATCGCATCGACACCGCAAGCTTGCAGCTGCTCGCCTCCTTTGCGCAGGAGCGGCGCGCGAGCCGCCTGGCCTTCGCAACGAGCGGGGACTCCGGGGTGTTCGCTCAAGGGGCGCGGCTTCTGGGGCTCGGCGAACTGCTCGACCCTGATTCGAGTCCCTCGCCGAGCGAGCGCTGACGGCTGCCGCATGTCGCTCGATCTCGCACAGTTTCACGACGCATTCTTCGAGGAGAGCTTCGAGGCGCTCGATGCCATGGAGACGGCGCTCTTGAAGCTCGATGTAGCCGCTCCGGACCCGGAGATCATTCACACCATCTTCCGTGTGGCGCATTCGATCAAAGGCGGCAGCGCGACGTTCGGCTTCTCCGAGATCGCCTCCTTCACCCACAGCCTGGAGACGCTGCTCGATGAGCTGCGGGCGCGGCGCCTGGCGGTTTCCGTCGCGATCTCCGATCTGCTCCTCAGGTCGATCGACGTGATCCGGGAGATGCTGCGCGGGGTCCAGCGCAAGCTGCCGGTCGATGCACAGCGGATCACGGATCTGCAGTTCGAGCTCGAGTGCGCCATCGCGCAGAAGAACTCCTCCGAGGCTTCGCCCGCGGCGAGCCCGGCACCGGTCCGCGGCGGCCCGCGGCACTGGCGAATCGCGTTTCGTCCGTATCCGCAATTCTTCGCGCGCGGCAACGATCCGCTGCGCATGCTGCGCGAGCTCGCCGCACTGGGCCGGCTCGAGGTGAAGGCCGATCTCGCGCGCCTTCCGCCCTTCACCGAGCTCGACCCGCAGGCATGCCACCTCGCCTGGGACATGGAGCTCACGGGGGATGCGGGCGAGGAGGCGATCCGCGAGGTGTTCGACTGGGCGATCGGGGAATGCGATCTCGAGATTCGGGGAGCTCGGGGCAAGGACTCCGGGGACGAAAGCGCGCAAACCGAGCAGGCGCAGACCGTGCAGGCGCACACGCAGGCCACGGGCACACCGACCGCGCCGGTCGTCGCAGCGCGCGTCGATACGGCGCATGGCCCCGCCCCCGAGAGAGCCGAAGCCGCCCGGCCCGAGCCCGCCACGAGTCTCGGCGGAGCCGGCGACTCGGGCTCGATCCGCGTGAGCGTCGAGAAGATCGACGAGCTCATGAACACCGTCGGCGAGCTCGTCATCACGCAGGCCATGCTGAGCCAGCTGGGACGCACCCTCGAGGGACCGGCAGCGGATCCGTTTCGCTCCGGCCTCGCGCAGCTCGAGCGCAACATGCGCGAGCTGCAGGAGAGCGTGATGCGGGTGCGCATGCTGCCGATAAGCTTCGTGTTCAGCCGCTTTCCGCGCATGGTGCGCGATCTGGCGCAACGGCTCGAGAAGCAGATCGAGCTGAAAGTGACCGGTGAGCACACCGAACTCGACAAGACCGTGCTCGAGAAGATCGGCGACCCGCTCGTGCATCTGGTGCGCAACAGCATCGATCACGGCATCGAGAAGCCCGAGATCCGGCGCGCCGCGGGCAAGCCGCAGCTCGGCACCATTCACCTCGATGCCTGTCATCGCGGCGGCAACATCGCCGTCGAGGTGAGCGACGACGGCGGCGGTCTCGATCGGGATCGGATCCTCTCGAGCGCGCGCGAGCGCGGTCTGGTGGCCTCCGCCGATCGCTTGAGCGATGAGCAGATCGACGACCTCATTTTCCTGCCCGGCTTCTCGACCGCCGTCGAGACGACGGACCTCTCCGGGCGCGGTGTGGGCATGGACGTGGTCCGGCGCAACATCAAGGAGCTCGGCGGGAAGATCGAGGTGCACACCGCACGCGGTCGCGGCTGCCGCTTCATCATCACCCTGCCCCTCACGCTCGCGATCGTCGACGGCCAGTCCGTTGCGGTCGGGACCGAGACCTACATCGTGCCGCTCACCTCGATCGTCGAGTCGCTGCAGCTGAAAACCGGCACCGTCAACCGGCTGAGTGGGCGGAGCGAGCTGTTCGCCTTCCGCGGCGAGTATCTCCCGGTGATCCGCCTGCACGAGCTATTCGGGATCGAGCCGCGGGCGCGCGAGCTCCATGAGGGGCTCGTCGTGGTGGTCGAGGGCGAAGGTCGCCGCGTCGGACTGTTCGTGGACGATCTGCTCGGGCAGCAGCAGGTCGTCATCAAGTCCCTCGACACCAACTACGGACACGTCGAGGGGATCTCCGGTGCAACCATCCTCGGCGACGGCTCGGTGGCGCTGATCCTCGACCTGCCCGGGCTGATCCGCATCACCAGACTCCGGGCGGCGGCCTGACCCCATGGACAACGGCACACCCGAGGACAGCCGCATGGCTCACAAAGACGGGCAGCACTCGAGCTCCGCCGCTCAGCGCGGCGGCACCGGCGCGCAACCTCAAGCGCACCAGGTGCTCACCTTCGTGCTCGGCGGGGAGACCTACGGGGTCGATATCCTGCGCGTTCAGGAGATCCGCGGCTGGTCCGCGGTGACGAAAATTCCCCAGGCTCCGCCCCACGTGCTCGGCGTGCTGAATCTACGCGGCGCGATCGTGCCGATCGTGGACCTGCGAACACGCTTCGCGCTCGAGCGCGCCGAGTACACCGCGGTCACGGTCATCATCGTGCTCGCGGTGATGTCGGCGGCCGGCCGGCGCGACTTCGGGGTGGTGGTCGACGGCGTCTCCGACGTGATCGATGTGAATTCGGGGGACATCCGTCCGCCCCCGGAGATCGGCGCCTCGACGGCTGCGAGCTACATCCAGGGCCTCGTGACGGTCGCCGAGCGCATGGTCGTCCTGCTCGACATCGATCGGCTGATCGGCGCCGAGCTCGTCGCTGTCGCCCCATCGCCGGGCAGAGCCGCCTAGGGTGTGACCATGAGAATACTCAATCGATTGCGGCTGTGGCAGAAGCTCGCGGTGTTGATCGCCGCCATGGCGGTACCGACCGCGCTGCTTGCCGTGTTCTATCTCAACGAGACCGACGGGGTCGTGCGCAGCGCCCGCGACGAGCTCGACGGGGCGCGCTATCTCCAGTCGCTCGGCTCGGCGCTCACGCTCATCGCGAATCACCGCAGTCGCTCCCATGCAGTCCTCACGGGAGATGCGAGCCGCAAGGACGAGATGTACGCGACCGAGGCGCAGATCGACAAGCAGTTCTCGGAGGTCGATGCCATCGATGCGCAGCTCGGCGCGCGTTTCGGATCCAGCGAGCAGTGGCGGCAAGTCAAGTCGGGCTGGATGGCGCTGAAGGGCGCCCTCGATAAGTCCACGCCGGAGGACAATCTGCAACGGCACGATGCGCTCATCGATCGGATCGGCCAGCTGATCACCACCGTCGCGATGAACTCCGGCCTCGCGCTCGACCCGGATCCGGTGACCGCGACGCTGATTCGTGCCGCGACCAGCCGCGTGAGCGATGCGCTCACCGCCATGAGCCGGCTCAACGAGCATGCGATCGGCGCGGCCGTGAAAGGCTACCTCGGCGGGGACGATCGCATCGCCATTCAGATCTACGGCGATGAGGTGTCGCGGGATCTCGCGGAGCTCGCAACCGAGCTGCAATGGACCTCCAAGGATTCCAAGGCTGCCGTGCTGCCGGCGCTCGAGTCCGTCAATCGCGATTTCGGGCAGTTCCGCGCCATGGTCGACTCGAGGCTCCTCAACGCGCAGAAGATGGACGTGACCGCCGCGCAGGTATTCGATGCGGCCGTTCCG
Organism: Gammaproteobacteria bacterium; assembly: GCA_030040235.1. The sequence continues at coordinate 4,311 of JASHUC010000085.1, forward strand.
GCCAGCGGCGCTCTGCAGGATCTCTCGGCGGTGAGCTACCGCTCGATGAAGGCAGCTCTCGAGACGCGTGCCTCGCGGGCGGTCGGTACGCGCGATCTCACTGCGGCGGTCGTCGCCGGCGTGCTCGCGCTTTCGCTCGCGCTCAGCTGGCTCATCACGCGCGCGCTCGCGAGGCCGATGGCGCACGCGGTGCGGGTATTCGGCGCGATCGCGGCCGGCCATTACCACAACCGCATCGAGACCGAGAGCGCCGATGAGGCCGGACAGGTGCTGCGCGCGCTCGACGACATGCAGACGAAGCTGCGCGAGCAGATCGAGGCCGAGCGCGCCCAAGCGGCCGAGAACACCCGCATCCGCCAGGCCCTCGACAAGGTCTCGACGAGCGTGGTGCTCGCGGACTCGGCTCACCAGATCATCTACCTCAACGAGACGGCGGAGGTGACCTTCGCCCGCACTCAGGCGCAGATTCGCAGGACCCTCCCCGGATTCGAGGCGGGGCACCTGCTCGGGGTATCGCTCGAGACCCTCAGCGCGGAGCCCCTGCAGCAGCGGCGCGCTCTCGAGACCCTCTCCGGAAACGAGGTCGAGCAGCGGGTGCTCGGCGACTGCACCTTCCGCATTGTGGCGAACCCGGTCGTGGGCCGGGACGGAGAGCGCATCGGAACGGTCATGGAGTGGACCGACCGCACGCCCGAGGTCGCGGTGGAGAAAGAGATGCAGGCCATGCTGAGCGCGGTGCTCAACGGCGATCTGCGGCAGCGCATCGCCCTCGACGGCAAGGCCGGGTTCTTCGCGGCGCTCGCGCGCGCCGTCAACCAGCTCGCCGACAACATGGCGCAGATCGTCGCACGGGTGAAGCACGCCGCGGCCGAGGTTTACCGCGGCGCCGAGGAGATCTCCCAGGGCAACGGCAACCTGTCGCAGCGCACCGAGGAGCAATCCTCCTCGCTCGAGGAGACCGCCTCCTCCATGGAGCAGATGACCTCCACGGTCAAGCAGAATGCGGACAACGCGGGGCAGGCGAATCAGCTCGCGATCGCCGCGCGCGAGCAGGCGGAGAAGGGCGGAACGGTGGTCTCCAGGGCCGTGCGCGCCATGACCGACATCAACGATTCTTCGAAGAAGATCGCCGACATCATCGGTGTGATCGATGAGATCGCATTTCAGACGAACCTCCTCGCGCTCAACGCGGCGGTCGAGGCCGCTCGAGCCGGCGAGCAGGGCCGCGGTTTCGCGGTCGTCGCGAGCGAGGTGCGCAATCTCGCCGGCCGTTCGGCGACGGCGGCCAAGGAGATCAAGGAGCTCATCCAGGACTCGGTGAAGAAGGTGGAAGACGGCTCGGTGCTCGTCACGCAGTCCGGCCAGACACTCGAGCAAATCGTGGCCGCCGTGAAGAAAGTGTCCGACATCGTCGCCGAGATCGCCGCCGCCTCGCGCGAGCAGTCCTCCGGCATCGAGCAGGTGAATCGCGCCGTGATGCAGATGGACGAGCTCACGCAGCAGAATGCGGCGCTCGTCGAGCAGGCGACCGCCGCCTCCCAGGCGATGGCTCAGCAGGCCGGCGAGCTCAACGAGATGATGGGGCGGTACGAGCTCGCGGCGAGCCTGGAGCAGAGCGCCGGCACCGCCGCCCGAGCGGCCGCGACGGGCGCGGCACGCACCGCCCCCGCAGCGGCGCAGTCGGAGCGTCGCCGTCCGAACCGACCCTGGAGCGGCGCGCGCGCGAACCGGCCGGAGGGCGCCACCCGCGCCCCATCCGAGGCCCTCTCGAACGGCACCGACTCCGATTGGCAGGAGTTCTAGTCCCCACCCCGATTGAGGTTGCGAGGATCACGACGATGACTCACGGAGAACGACGATGGCTCGAATACTAGCCGTAGACGATTCGGCGGCCATGCGCCAGATGGTCGGTATCACCTTGACGGGTGCCGGCCACGAGGTGCAGCAGGCATCCGACGGACGCGAGGCGCTCGCGATTGCGGAGCGGGAGAAATTCGATCTCGTCATCACGGACGTGAATATGCCCGTGATGGACGGACTGACGCTGGTGCGCCACTTGCGCAGCCTCCCGGGCTACCGCGGCATACCGCTTCTCATTCTGACGACCGAGGCGACCACGGAAAAGAAGCTCGAGGGCAAGGCCGCCGGAGCGACGGGCTGGCTCGTCAAGCCCTTCAATCCCGATCGGTTGCTCGCGACGGTCGCCAAGGTGCTGAGCTGAAAAGTGACGGCGGTCACATTGCCGCGGCGCGACCGGTGTTGCCTCTCAAGACTCCGGCCGGCATGCCGACTTCGAGTCTGACAACCGAAGGAAAAGAACCATGATCGTGCGACATAAGTCAGCTGCGGGCCGCGGCCGCGGCTCGATCACGCTGCTCGCGAGCCTCATCGCGCTCGCCGCCGGGGCGTTCGCGCTGCCGGCGCGCGCGACCTGCATGCTGCCTCCGCCCCCGAGCAAGATCCCCGACGGCTCCACCGCGAGCCAGCAGCAGATGATGAGCGCGATGGAGACGCTCAAGGAATACAACGGCGATGTGTCGGTGTACCTCAAGTGTCTCGAGTTCGAGGCCAGGGAGAACCGGCTGCCCGCGAACCTCCGCGATATGCGCCACGATGCCGCCGTCGCCGAGCTTCAGGTCGTCGCGGACAAGTTCAATCAGCAGGTGCGAGTGTTCAAGTCCAAGCACGGCTGATCGCGCCGCGATGCGCGGTCTCGCCCGAGAGCCCTCCACGAACGTCCCGAGCAGCCCATGAGTGCCGCGGCCCGAGCAACTGAAGAGCGCGCGGCGGCGCTCGAGGCTGCCGCGCGTCTGCTCGCCCTTGCCATGCGCGAATCTCACCCGCCCGTCGAGGTGCTCGCCGGAGCGCTCGAGCGCATGGCTGCGGCGCTCGCGCAGTGCGCGCATCTCCTCGAGCGCGAGCGCACACCCGAAGGCGCACGCTCCGACCATCTGCGGGCGAGCCCGCTCCGGGAGCTCGCCGCGACCCAGCAGGCGCTCGAGCGCGACATTGCGCTCTGTATCGAGAGTCTGCAGTTCCATGATCGGATGATGCAGCGCCTCGAGCGCGTGGTCCGCTCCATCGCGCGCTCCGCAGCTCCCGCCCACGGGAGCGAGGGCCGGCCCGGCGCGAGCCTCGCAGCCGGCAGTGCGGCTGCGGAGATACTCTGCGGTCCCGCCTCGCCCGAGGGCAGCATCGAGCTGTTCGAGTGAGCCTGTGCTTCGGATCGATACTCAAGGTCTGCAGCGCCTGCGCGAATTCCCCTTCGCCAACGAGGATTTCGAGGCGCTGCGCGCGCTCGTCAAATCGGTGACCGGCATCAATCTGTCCGACCAGAAACGGGAGCTCGTGTACGGGCGGCTCTCGCGACGGCTGCGCGCGCTCAAGCTCGGAAGCTTTCGGGAGTACCGCCAGCTGCTCGCAAGCGACCCGCGGGAGCTCGTACAGCTGAGCAACGCCATCACCACGAATCTCACCTCGTTCTTTCGCGAGCGGCACCACTTCGATTACCTGCGCGAGGAGGTGCTCAAGCCCCTCGCCGCCGCCCAGCACCCGATCCGCCGGGTGCGCATCTGGTCGGCCGGCTGCTCGACGGGTGAGGAACCCTACTCCATCGCGATGTCGGTGATCGAGGCGCTGCCGGATCTCGCGCGCTGGGACGTGCGCATCCTCGCGACCGACCTTGATTCGGAGGCGCTCGAGCAGGCGCGCCGCGGGTCGTATCCGGCCGAGCGCGTCCGCTCGGTCGGCGCGGCAACGCTCGCGCGGTTTTTCAAGGAGGGGCACGCAGGGGCGGACCTCGCGTACCGCGTGATGCCCGAGGTTGCGGCGCTCGTCACTTTCAAGCAGCTCAATCTCATGGACCGCTGGCCGATGAAGGGACCTCTGGATGTGATCTTCTGCCGCAACACCGTGATCTACTTCGACAAGGAGACGCAGTGCGATCTCTTCGCCCGCATGGCCGGCCTGCAGCGGCCGGGCGACAGCCTGTTCCTCGGGCACTCCGAGAGCCTCTTCCAGGTTTCCACCGACTACCGTCTGGTCGGCCGGACCGTTTACAAGCGCGGTTAAAGATGGCCGACCTGTTGCGAAACACGGCGCGCGCCGAGCGGCCTCCCGCGCTGCGGGGCTTCGAGCACCTGCAGCGGTTCTGGGAACCGGAGACCGAGCGCTGGACCGCCAAGATCCTCGCCGGCGAGTACTACGTCACCTGTCACGATGAGGCGATCACGACGGTGCTCGGATCGTGCATCGCCGCCTGCGTGCGCGACCCCGAACGGCGCGTCGGAGGCATGAACCATTTCATGCTGCCTGAGGACACACCGAATCCCCGCGCCTGGGTCGATCCCGCCGTGCGGCTCGCGACGCGCTACGGCTCCTATGCGATGGAGAACCTCATCAACGATCTCATGAAGCTCGGGGCGGCGCGCAACCGCCTGGAGTTCAAGCTGTTCGGCGGCGGCCGCGTCCTCACATCGATGACCGACGTCGGGGCCCGTAACATCGACTTCATTCATAGCTTTCTGAAGATCGAGGGCTACCGGATCACCGCCGAGGATCTGGGCGGTACCCTGCCGCGCAAGATCGTCTACTTCCCCGCCGCGGGGCGCGTGCGGGTGCGGCGCCTGCGCGCGATTGAGAACCGCAGCATCGCCGATCGGGAGCAGATCCATCTCGCCAGCCTGCAAAAGCACGGCGAAGGCGGCGAGATCGAGCTGTTCGACGGGGCGTAGGAGTCTCACGTGGCCGCGCCTGCATCGTCCGAGAAGACCGCAACCTCCGCGCCCCCGAAGGCCCGCGAGATTTCGCGCCGCGTCCGCGTGCTCATCGTTGATGACTCGGCGCTCGTGCGCCAGATGCTGAGCGAGATGCTCGCGCGGGATCCTGGCATAGAGGTGGTCGGGACGGCCGGCGATGCGCACATCGCGCGGGACAAGATCAAGCAGCTCAATCCCGACGTGCTCACGCTCGATGTCGAGATGCCGAGAATGGACGGCCTCACGTTCCTACGTAATCTGATGCGGCTGCGGCCCATGCCCGTCGTCATGGTCTCCTCGTTGGCCGAGCACGGAGCGGAAGTCACGCTCGATGCGCTCGCGCTCGGGGCCGTGGACTATTTGCCCAAGCCGCGCATCGATATCGCCGCGACGCTCGGTGACTACGGCGACGAGCTCATCGAAAAGGTCAAGGCCGCGGCAGGCGCGAGCGTGCGAGCGCTCGATTCCCGGCAGGCAGCCGCGATCGCTGCGCCGGGGCAGCTGCGCACTGGATTTCCGCTCCCCACGACGGATCGGGTCATCGGCGTCGGCGCCTCGACGGGCGGCACGGAGGCGATCAAGGCGGTCCTGGCGGGACTGCCGGCCGACAGCCCCGGCGTCGTGATCGCCCAGCACATTCCCAAGGCGTTCAGCTCGCCCTTCGCGCGGCGCCTGAACGACTCGTGCGCACTCAAGGTGTGCGAAGCCGAGGATGGGCAGCACATCCTCGCCGGTCACGCCTATGTCGCCCCAGGCGACCGGCACTTGCTGCTCGCGCGCGACGGCGCCCGCTATATCTGCAGGATCGAGGACGGCACCCCCGTCAATCGGCACAAACCCTCGGTGGACGTGCTGTTCGGCTCGATGGCGCGGATCGCGGGGCGCAACGCCGTCGGGCTGTTGCTCACCGGGATGGGCAAGGATGGGGCACGGGGGCTTCTCGAGATCCTCAAGGCGGGAGGCCGAACGCTCGCGCAGGATGAAGCGACCAGCGTCGTGTGGGGCATGCCCGGCGAGGCGGTCTCGCTCGGGGCGGCAGAGCAGGTCGTGCCGCTCGCGCACATCGCGGCGGCCGCCTGCGAGCTCGCGGCGGCGCGAGCCGGCGCGGTTTGAAGATGACGCTCGATCGCAACGTGGAGACGATATGACAGGCAAGGCTCCGTCGAGTCCGGGCAGGGCGCAGCCCGCTCCCCCCACGGGTCCGAGCGACCCGGTCGCATTCGCCTTCGTGCAATCGCTCGCGGCGGAGCTCTCGCGCGGCACGGTGGAGCTGCCGAGCTTTCCCGACATCGCGCTGCGCGTGAGGCAAGTGCTCGCCGATGACAACGTCACGCCCGAGAAGATCGTGCGGGTGGTGAGCGCCGAGCCGGCACTCGCCGCCCGGTTGCTGCAGATCGCCAATTCGGCGGCGCTCAATTTCAGCGGTCGGGCGGTGACCGACCTGCGCACGGCGGTTGCGCGCATGGGATTCAACATGGTGCGCAGCGCCGCCATCGCCTTCGCGATGTCACAGCTCAAGAACGTGCAGGCGCTCGAGGGGCTCGAGCAGCCGCTCGATGCGCTCTGGCGCCGCAGCGCCTCCGTCGCGGCGATGTCCCATGTCGTGGCCCGCCGGCTCTCGAAGGTGAACCCCGACACCGCCCTGCTCGCCGGGCTGCTGCACGGGGTTGGCGAGCTCTACATTCTCACCCGCACCAAGCAGCATCCGCAGCTGCTGGCAAATCCCGCCGCCTATCACTCGATCGTGCGTGATTGGCACTCGAGCATCGCCAAGGCATTGCTCGAGAACTGGCAGATCGCCGAGGAGGTCGCGAGCGCCGTCGGGGAATTCGAGGATTACGCCCGTGAGCACCGCGGGCCGCCCGACCTCACGGACGTGCTGACCCTCGGCTATCTGCTCGCCGCGTACCAGGCCGAGCCGGAGTCGATCGAGCTCAACATGCAGGGGGTTGCGGCTTGCGGGCGCATGCAACTCGATAACGATGCGTACCAAAAGCTCATCGTCGAGTCCGCCGATGAGATCCGCGCCATGCAGCAGGCGCTCGGCCAATGAATCGCAGGGCCTCAGGGTGGTGCTGCGGATGAACGCCGCGAGTCCCCTCCCCCGCAGCGACCCGCCGGCCGTAGCGGGGCAGGATGCGTTCACGTTCGTGCAGGCCCTCGCCACCGAGCTCTCGAGCGGCGAGGTCGAGCTGCCGGGGTTCCCGGAGATCGTCGCGCGCGTGCGCCGCACGCTTGCGGACGAGAACGTCTCGACCGATACCGTCGCACGCGTGGTGGGCGCCGAGCCCGTCATTGCCGCACGGCTCCTGCGCATGGCCAACTCCGCTGCGCTCAATCCGACCGGCAAGCCGATCGCCGAGCTGCGCACGGCTATCCTGCGCGTGGGCCTGAACGTCGTACGCAGCACCACGATCGCCTTTGCCGTGCAGCAGCTGCGCAAAGCGCCCGAGCTGCGCGGACTCGAGAAGCCGCTCGATCTTTTGTGGCGCCGCAGTGTGCTCGTTGCGAGCCTCTCACACCTTCTGGCGCGTCGCTTCGGACACGCGAGCCCCGATACGGCCCTGCTCGCCGGGGTCCTGCATGGCATCGGCCGCCTGTACATCCTCACGCGCGCGAGCCGCCATCCGGCGCTGTTCGCAGACGTGGCGAGCTACCAGGCGATCGAGCGCGACTGGCATCTGCAGATCGCCTGCGCGCTGCTCGAGCACTGGGGCATCGCCGAGGAGATCGTGCAGGCGGTGCGGGAATCCGAGGATTACGCCCGCGAGTCCCGCGGGGCGCTAAGCTTGAGCGATGTGCTGGTTGCCGCGACGCTCATCGCGGTGTACCGCGATCAGCCGGATCTGCTCGATGCGCGGCTGACGAGCGTACGCCCCGTCGCGCGGCTGCGGCTCGATCGCGCCACGTGCGAGACGCTCATCGCCGAGTCGGGACAAGAGCTCGCCGAGTTGCAGGAAGCCCTCGGGATTCACGCCTAGCCGAGTGCGCCGAGCGAGCGCTCGAGCTGGACGAGGTTGTCGGCGATCGTCCCGGGAGAGATGGTGTAGGTACCCTGCTCGATCGAGGAGCTCACCGCCGCCACGCGCGCCTCATCCACCGCCGGCAGGCCGCGGGCGGCCTGCTCGAGGCCGGCGAGCTGACTTGCAGTGCCGGTGATGTGAATGCTCTCGGCAGGGCCGGAGCTCGCCGCCGGGGCGCTGCCGGTATCGCGGCGCTGCGCGACCGGAGCCGATCCGGCCGCGGCGCCTCCGCCGCCGTCAACGCTCTTGATTTCATTGGACACTCGAGCTCTCCTCGGGATTCCGCAACGCTTGTATCGGCCGTGGAACGCGCAACTTTAGCCCGCGACCCAACAATAATCCCCCGCGCACACTGAGCGGTCCCACGCGGGGCCTCACGCCTCGACTTTCACCACCCGTCCGACGGTGCCCAGCGCGTAGGCGCCACGCCGTCCGTAGGCGACCGGCTCGCCGCGGCCGCTGAAGAGCGCCGCGAGCCGCGCCTGGACATGCCTCAGGTGGGCGCTCGCCAGTGCGCCGTTGCGATCATTGAGGGCGCGGCAATGGGCAGCCGCGGCGCGGCAGCGCGCCCAGGCGCCCGCGAGCGAGTCGTCCGCATCACACAAGCGCAGCAGCTGCCTGAGGCCGCTGCCATCCGGCGCGTACCCGAGCTGGCGGCAAAGCGCGGCCCGGTCCTCATCGGCCCGCACCACGCGCG
>JASHUC010000086.1 GCA_030040235.1 Gammaproteobacteria bacterium
CGGCGGTGACCAGCACGGGCGTCGTGCTGTTCGCGAACGGCATCGATACCAGCACCAATGGCGCGGACCTGGTATTCGATTTCCCCGTCGATTATTCATTCGGCCACGTCGACTGGAGCATCGGAGCGACCTACGACGACACGGAAGTCACCAAAGTCCCGGTGACGCCCCCCGAGCTCGTCGGCCAGACGCTGTACAACGCGACGGCGCTCTCGGACCTGAGCGAGGCGAACCCGCGGTTCGTCCTGAACCTCGGGGCGGCGTGGACGTATCGCAAGCTGAGCATCAGCCTGCTCGAGAAGATCTACGGCCCCACCTCCGAGTGGGACGGCGACGATGGCGACAACCCGACCGGGAACATCATCTACTACGAGTCCACGATCGGAGTGACCCCGATCACGAACCTCGATATCGGCTATCAGTTCACCCCGCACGTGCAGCTGCGGGTCGGGGCGCTCAACGCTTTCAATCAGTACCCCACCCGGTACAACGCGACGCTCCTCGCCCACTACAACAGCTTCACGTACGGCGATACGCTCGGGGTGTTCCAGTATCCGATGTTCTCCCCCTTCGGCATCGACGGCGGGTTCTACTACATGAAGGCAGTGATCACCTTTTGAGACGTGATGATGCACGCCCTCTTCCGCCCCGTGACTTTGCCCGAGTCTCGATGTCGTGCACGGCCTGGCGGATGAGATGCCACAGGAACTCGACGAATGAGGCGGCCTCGGCATCGACCTGCGCACGCTCGATCGCGCGGAAGAACGGGATACGCTCGTCGTTGCGGATGGTCACCCAGGGTAAGCCGGCCGCGAGAAGCGCGTAGTTCATCAGCAGGCGCCCGAGACGCCCATTGCCGTCCAAGAACGGATGGATGGTCACGAACTCCAGATGCACGAGAAGCGCGCGCGTGACCGGATCTAGGCCTACCCGGGCGGCGAAGCGCTCGAGGCCTGCGATCAGATCGGGGATCTTCTTCGGATTGGGTGGAACGTAGCGCCAGCCTCGAAGGCCCACAGTTCCCGTGCGCCAGCCGCGCAGCGCGGCTGTGTCCGTGATCCCCGCATCCACCGAGGGCCGAAACAAGGCCTCGTAGAGATCCAGAATCAATCCGGCATCGATAGGATCGCGACGGCGCGCGCGCTCGAGCACTTGGCCGTAAGCGATCGTGTAGCCCTGCACGGCCATGGCCGCCTCGAGGGTCTTCTGGTCTTGAGGTCCATCGCGCAGCGGCTCTCCGCGCACGATCGCGTCGGAGCTCTCCCGCGAGATGCGATAACCCTCCATCGTGGTGCTGTGATAGGCATCGTAGGCCCTGTTCTGCTCGGCATCGGTTTGCAGAAGCGCCCAATCGAACCTTGGAAGCTGCGCGGCGGCTCGGCGCACGATCCGGCCCACCTCCGACTCCTGTCGCTCGAGCCGCATCGCCTGAGCATCGAGCCACGGCGTGCCGCTCCCGCGGGGCACCTCTTGCAGTACTTGTGGAACCGTAATCCGCGTTCCGATCCCGGTGCGGGACGGGGTGGTTTCGCGATGGGAAATGCGGCGAACAAATCGTTCGAGCTGCCGTGCGAGCGGATCGTTGTGCAGCTGCCCCGCAAGGCCAGCCAGGCGTTTGAGGATGACCGGTCTCGGATTCTGTTCCACGGCGGCCTCGAGATCGGGGGTTCGGACGATAAGGTGCCGCAGCCACGCAGAGAGCGGTTCGAGACCCGCCGTGACCTCGCCCTCATCGAGGGTCGTGAGAATGTCCGCTGGAGCCTGTACCGGAATGGACGCCTTGCCCGGTGCTGCGAGGATGATGCGCTTCTCCGTTTGAAGTGCGCGCGGGCGCAGCCGCAGGCGAAAACCGGGATAGAGGTTGAGCTTGTACTCGCTCTGATTGGCGCCTTGGTAGACGGGGAGCTCCTCGGGCGCCGAAAAATCCTCCAAATGCAATCGCACGGCAGCGATCCCCGCGACGGCCGCGGGTTCGTAGCGTCCAAGTACGAGACCGACCACGAGCCAGTAATTGGCGAGGAACGTCGCCCGAGGCTCGCCCGGTTTCCCCGCCGTGAGGATCCAAGCGCGCTTACCGGCCGCCTCCAAGATCAGCCCCTCGTGCCGAAGCACGCGTGCGACCGCGCCTGAGGGGGCTTCGGCTGGGGAGACGACGTAGCGCTCAGCCTGCGTACGCTGCCGCCACCAGCGTCGCGCCTGCTCGAGGGGAGAGGGTCTCGCCATACGCGTGTACCCGTAGGAAGGACAGCCGCCTATCCGTAAAGCATTGTAGCCCTTCATCCGTAATAAAGGCGAGATATGCGGCCAAAAGCATGGCCGGGCCGCGCCTCCCAAGCGCGCACCCGGCGTGCGACATCGACGAACTATCGAGCGTCAGGCCTTACCCGAGCCTGGGCGTGACCCACTGCGCCGTGCCCTCGACATAGCTGTGAGGCGGTAGCGGCTGCGCCAATGCGATGCGCACGTGCCTTGCGTTCAGGTAATAGCATGCACCGGGGTCGATCTGGTGCGTCGTACCGTGCGCGCTCACGTTGAGTGCCACCGGGTACGCAGCCGACATCGGCAGCGACTTCTGGACGAGCGGAAAGTCCTGCGCCGACTCGTTCTGAGTCACGTCGCTCGCGCGGCGGCCGGTCATGTTACAGATCCGCATCTCCCGCGCGTGGCGGTAGCTCAGCACCGTGGCGTTGCTCATGTCGCCGAGCGTGAAGCTGTTCGTGTAGTTGGTAGCGGGTGAGGCATTGATGTTCACCTGCGCCTCGGCCGCGGTAAACGCTGCGCCCGCGGCGAATGCCGCGGCCGCCATGCCTGCAATGGCGATTCGGGGCAGATACCTCCTGCGAATTGTCTCGGTCCTTACTATCATGTCATTCCTCCTACTGTCCCGCGGGTCGAGCGCGGGAGTCATCTGTTAGATGCTCGGAGTCGCCCGAAAATTCCCCCGGCGGCGCCTTCTTCATCTCGTTCGCCCGCGCGATGATGAACGCCCGAATGGCGTCGG
>JASHUC010000087.1 GCA_030040235.1 Gammaproteobacteria bacterium
GTAGAGGATGTCGGTCGGGCTCGGGAACGGATCGTGCCCCATGAGCCAGAAGACCGGCGAGATGCAGTCCCCGAGCAGATACAGTGCCAGCGCAGCGGTCAGCGATCGCCACGCCAGGCGCAGCGCGCCCGGCGCCATGCGCCGCGCAGTCGCCAGAGTGACGATGAGCGCTGTGAGCTCGGCCGGCAGCTTGTAGAAAAGTCCCACATAGAAGGTGACTTCCGGCCCGCCGAGACCGGCCAGCATCCACGCGACGCCGACGGCGACATAGATCGCAAAAACGATGAGGAGCCGGTCGACCCAGCGCGGCACGACGCCCGGCCGATGCGACCAGGCAGGTACAACCGGGGTGTCCACGATTTGCTGTGTGTCCGCGCGATCTGTGCACGCACGGCGTGCACACCACTACCGCCAGGAGCGGGCGTTCGCAGAGGAATTTGCGGCAAAACGGCCCGTTCCTGCCAGCGGCAGAATAGCCCCTCGTGACACAGTTCTCGGGCCGTCCGGCTAAAAGTATGCGGCTGCTCTCAATCGCTCCCCGGGAGCGAGGAGGGTGGGCGCAGGCGAGCGCAAACGCCTCGCCCCGCAAGGCCCCGCGCCCCGGCCGATCAGCGCTTGTAGGTCTGCAGTCCCGGTCGGATCGACTTCTCGTCGAGGAACTGGCGCAGGCCCTCGGCACGACCCTTCTCCGGATCGCGGAAGACGGCCTGATCGACTTTCGCGTACAGGTAGTCCTCCGCCTGCTCCCAGGTGAGCTCACGGCAGCGCTTGAAGCCGTGCTTGGCGGCGCGCAGCGCCACCGGATTCTTTTGCATCAGAATCCTGGCGAGCGCCAGGGTCTCCTCCTTGAGCCTCGCTCGCGGCACGCTCTTGTTCACGAGCCCCATCTCGGCAGCCTGACGGCCCGTGAACGTCTCCCCCGTCATGATGTAGTAGAGCGCCTTGCGGTGACCGAGCGTATCGGCAAGAGCTTTGCTCACGAGGTTGCCCGGCGGGATTCCCCAGTTGATCTCGGAGAGTCCGAACACCGCCTCGTCGGCCGCAATGGCGAGATCGCAGGCGACGAGCGGCGAGAAGGCGCCGCCAAAGCACCAGCCGTTCACCATGGCGAGGGTGGGCTTGCTGTACATCCTGAGCAGTTTCCACTGCCACTGCGAGGCTTCCCGCCGCACCTTCTCTTGCACGATCTCCGGCGCCTGGTCCGTCTCGCGAAAGTATTCCTTGAGATCCATGCCGGCGCTCCAGGACTCCCCGGCACCGGTGAGCACCAGGACGCTCGCGGCGGCATCGAGCTCGAGCGCGGCGAGCACATCGGCCATTTCCCGATTCAGGGTCGGGTTCATTGCGTTGCGCTTGTCGGGCCGGTTGAGCGTGACCCAGGCGATCCCCTCGGCAACCTCGACTTGCACCGTCTGCCAGCGATTACCGTAGTTCGACATGCTTCTCACCCTTGACTCACCATCTCAGGACACCTGATGTTTGGATGATAGTCCAGGGCATTGACCCCTGGGGCGACTCGTACTACTTTGCTGGGGTCGAGACGGTTTCCAGGCCGTCTTCGAGTATTGGACTAGGGGAGCCCCGGTGAGGGGGCTGAGAGGCCAGCGAGCGCTCGAGAGCGCACCGTGGCGACCCTTGGAACCTGATCCAGGTAATGCTGGCGTAGGAAAGTTCGCGAGGCTGTGCTTTCGGGGCTCCCGGCTCTCTCTTCGGCATCGCCTTCCGTCTTTCTCCACCGGCACGATGGGATCTTTTGCGGGCCCGCATGCTGCCCACGTGGTTGTGAGGTGTATATCCCATGAATGCCGTCGTTCCGCTCGAGGTGGCGAGGAAGTCGCTGCCCGCCTCTCGCAAGGTCTACCAGCCCGGCCGCACATATACGGACGTGCGCGTTCCGATGCGCGAGATCGCCCTGCATCCCTCCTCGGGAGAGCCGCCCCTCGTCGTCTACGACTCCTCCGGGCCGTACACCGATCCGGCGGTGCGGATCGACATCGAGCGGGGTCTGCCGCGCCTGCGCGACAGCTGGATCAGGGCGCGGGAGGATATCGAGGCGTACGACGGCCGCCCCGTGCAGTGGGTCGACAACGGCCTCGCCGCGGGCTCCAAAGCGACGACTCCGGAATTTCCGGTGCAGCACCGCCCGTACCGGGGACGCGACGGCAAGGCCGTCACACAGCTCGCCTACGCGCGCGCGGGAATCATCACCCCGGAGATGGAGTTCATCGCGATCCGTGAGAATCTCGGGCGGCAGCGCCTCGAGGAGGCGCGTGCGCGCGATGGAAACTCCTGGGGCGCAAGCATTCCGGATTTCGTGACGCCGGAGTTCGTGCGCGCCGAAGTGGCAGCCGGCCGGGCCATCATTCCGGCAAACGTCAATCACCCGGAATCCGAGCCGATGATCATCGGCCGCAACTTCCTCGTGAAGATCAATGCCAATATCGGCAACTCCGCGGTCACCTCCTCCATGGCGGAGGAAGTGGACAAGATGGTATGGGCGATCCGCTGGGGCGCCGATACCGTCATGGACCTCTCGACGGGCCGCAACATCCACACCATACGTGAGTGGATCCTGCGCAATTCGCCCGTGCCGATCGGCACCGTGCCGATCTATCAGGCGCTCGAGAAGGTCGGCGGAATCGCCGAGGAGCTGAGCTGGGAGGTCTTCCGCGACACCCTCATCGAGCAGGCCGAGCAGGGCGTCGATTACTTCACGATCCATGCGGGCGTGCGCCTGCACTACGTGCCGCTCACGGCCCGGCGCGTGACGGGGATCGTCTCACGAGGCGGGTCCATCATGGCCAAGTGGTGCCTGGCGCACCACCGCGAGAGCTTTCTCTACGAGCACTTCGAGGAGATCTGCGAGATCTGCCGCGCCTACGACGTGAGCTTCTCGCTCGGGGACGGACTGCGTCCGGGCTCCATCGCCGATGCGAACGATGCTGCGCAGTTTGCCGAGCTCGAGACCCTGGGCGAACTCACCCGCATCGCCTGGAGGCGCGATTGCCAGGTGATGATCGAGGGCCCCGGCCATGTTCCGATGCACAAGATCAAGGAGAACATGGACAAGCAGCTCACGACCTGTGGTGAGGCGCCGTTCTACACACTCGGGCCACTCACCACCGACATCGCACCGGGCTATGACCACATCACCTCGGCGATCGGTGCGGCGATGATCGGCTGGTACGGCACGGCGATGCTCTGCTACGTCACCCCGAAGGAGCACCTGGGGCTGCCCGACCGCAACGACGTGAAGACCGGAGTGATCACCTACAAGATCGCAGCGCACGCCGCGGATCTCGCGAAAGGTCATCCCGGAGCGCAGGACCGCGACGATGCGCTTTCCCGGGCACGCTTCGATTTCCGCTGGGAGGACCAATTCAATCTCTCGCTCGATCCGGACACTGCCTGTTCGTTCCACGACGAGACCTTGCCCAAGGAGGCACACAAGGTCGCGCACTTCTGCTCGATGTGCGGACCGAAGTTCTGCTCGATGAAGATCTCGCACGAGGTGCGCGCCGAAGCGCGCCAGCGCGAGGCGGGCATGCGCGAGATGGCCGAGAAGTTTCGCGCCGGGGGCGGTGAGCTCTACGTGGCCGCTGGACCGGAGGGCACCGCGGGCGCGGCGGCATCGGGGGACGCTGGGAGCCGCTGAGATGCGTGTGACGGTCGTCGGAGCGGGCGTTGCGGGACTCACCTGCGCGCTCGAGCTCGCCGAGCACGGCGCCGAGGTCGAGGTGCTCGATCGGGCGGCTCGTCCCGGGGCCGCCTGCTGCTCGTGGTTTGCGGGCGGAATGCTCGCGCCCTGGTGCGAGCTCGAAAGCTCCGAGCCGCTCATCGCCAGTCTCGGGGCCGAGAGCATCGGCTGGTGGCGAGAGCGCTTCGGGGGAACCGTGCTCGAGGGCAGTCTCGTCATCGCGCATGGGCGCGACGCGGGTGAGCTCGCGCGCTTTGCGCGCCGCACCGAGCGGTTCGAATGGCTCGATGGGGAGGCGATTGCCGACCTCGAACCGGATCTTGCCGGGCGGTTCCATCGCGCGCTTTATTTCAAGGACGAAGCGCACCTCAATCCGCGCGCCGCGCTCGCCGCACTCGAGCAGCGCCTCGGCTCGCTCGGGGTGGCCGTGCGCTACGGCGTCGATCCTTACGCGAGTGCGGCGCCGGGTGATGCGGCGCGCTCGCTGCCCCGGGTGCCCGGTGCGGACGCGGTCGTCGATTGCCGCGGCCTCGCGGCGCGCGAGGTGCTGACGGAGCTGCGGGGTGTGAAGGGGGAAATGCTCCTGCTCGAGCTGCCGGAGCTCGCGCTCTCGCGTCCCGTGCGCGTGCTTCATCCGCGCATTCCGCTCTACGTCGTGCCGCGCGGGGACGGGCTTTTCATGCTCGGCGCCACTGCGATCGAAAGTGATCAGCCGACGCGCATCTCTGCGCGCTCGATGCTCGAGCTCTTGAGCGCCGCGTACGCCTTGCATCCGGCATTCGGGGAAGCCGAGATCGTCGAGATCGGCACCGGCGTGCGTCCGGCATTCCCCGACAATCTGCCGCGGATCGTGCGGCGCGGGCGCGCGCTCTTCGTGAACGGACTGTACCGCCACGGCTTTCTGCTCGCGCCGGCGCTCGCGCGGCGGGTGGCTCTCGTGGTGCTGCAGGGCCGGTTCTATCCGGAGGTCATGGGTGATGAGGATTCTCGTGAACGGTGTCTGGCGTGATACGGCAAGCTGCGATGTGGACTCGGTGCTGAAGGAGATCGGTTGCGGCGAATCGCCGGTCGCCACGGCTCTCAATGGGCAATTCGTTCCGGCGAGCGCGAGGCCCGGTGCGCGGCTCGCCGAGGGCGACCGTCTGGAAGTGCTCGCGCCGATGCAGGGGGGCTGATGCTCGAGCTCTACGACATCGCGCTTCGCTCGCATCTGCTGCTCGGCACCTCGCGCTATCCCTCGCCGGCGGCGCTGATCGAGTCGGTGGAATCCTCGCGCGCGGAGGTGGTCACCGTCTCGCTGCGGCGCGAATCGAGCGGCGAGCGTGCCGGGCAGGGGTTCTGGTCGATCATCCGCAGTCTCGGAGTGCGTGTGCTGCCCAACACGGCGGGCTGCCACTCGGTCAAAGAGGCGGTGACCACGGCGCACATGGCGCGCGAGGTCTTTGCTACCTCGTGGGTGAAGCTCGAGGTGATCGGCGAGGACGACACGCTGCAGCCGGATGTGTTCGGGCTGCTCGAGGCGGCGCGCATTCTGCTTGCGGATGGCTTCCAGGTCTTCCCGTACACGACCGAGGACCTCGTGGTCGCCGAGCGGCTGCTCGAGGCCGGTTGCAAGGTGCTGATGCCCTGGGGAGCCCCGATCGGATCGGGACGAGGCCTCAACAATCTCTTCGGCCTCAAGGCGCTGCGTGCGCATTTCCCGGACGTGCCACTGGTGGTCGATGCAGGGCTCGGCGTGCCGTCGCACGCCGCCCAGGCGATGGAGCTCGGATTCGACGCCGTGCTCATCAACACGGCGGTGGCCGAGGCCGCCGATCCGCCGCGCATGGCCGCAGCATTCGCCCAGGCGGTCGAGGCCGGGCGGGCGGCGCGCCTCGCGGGGCCCATGGAGCCGCGCGACATGGCGGTGCCTTCGACACCCGTGATCGGCAAGGCCTTTCTCGGGTGAATGGTCGTGCGAGCGTGGATGAGTCATGTCGCTGCCGCGTGTCTACCCGATCGTCGATAGCGCCGCATGGGTGCGCAGGCTCGTGCCGCTCGGCGTGCGGCTGGTGCAGCTGCGCATCAAGGACCGCCCCGCCGAGGAACTGCGGGAGCAGATCCGTGAATCGCGAGCGCTGTGCGCGGCTGCCTGCGCGCAGCTCATCGTGAATGACTACTGGCAGCTCGCGATCGAGGAGGGTTGCGATTTCGTGCATCTCGGGCAGGGCGACCTCGAGGGCGCAGATACGGGCGCAGTGCGCAGAGCGGGGCTGAAATTGGGCGTGAGCACGCACGATGACCGTGAGCTCGAGCGCGCGCTGTCCGTCGATCCTGCGTACGTGGCGCTGGGGCCGATCTATCCGACGCTGCTCAAAGTCATGCCGTGGGCTCCGCAGGGGCTCGTGCGGATCACGGAGTGGAAAAAGCGCGTGGGAAGCACCCCACTCGTCGCGATCGGTGGGCTCACCGTGGAGCGGCTTGCGGGCGTGTTTGCCGCCGGCGCGGATGTCGCCGCGGTCGTGACCGACATCGTCAGGAACCCCGATCCCGAGGCGCGCACCCGCGAGTGGCTCGCGGCGGCAGAAGAGGCGCACGTGTCGTGACCGACCGTTATGCCCGGCAGATCGTGCTCCCCGAGGTCGGCGCCGAAGGACAGGCGCGGATCGGGGCGGCTTGCGCTCTGGTGGTCGGTGCCGGCGGACTCGGCTGCGCCGTGCTTCAGTATCTATGCGCGGCGGGCATCGGACGGCTCCTCATCGTCGATCACGATCGGGTGGAGGAGTCCAATCTGCACCGCCAACCGCTTTATCGCATGAGCGATCTCGGCGCGCAGAAGGTGAGCGCCGCGCGCGCGGCGCTTCTGGAGCTCAACCCACACGTTGCGATCGAAGCGCTTCCCGAGCGGCTGACGCCTGCGAATGTCACGCGCCTGGTCGGTGCGGCCGATCTCATCATCGATGCGGCGGACAGCCTCGCGGCCACCTACGTATTGAGTGACGAGTGCCAGCGTGTGCGAAAGCCGCTCGTCAGCGCCTCGGTGCTCGCGCTTTCGGGCTACACCGGCGCCTTCTGTGGCGGAGCGCCGAGCTACCGCGCCGTCTTTCCGGAGATGCCGCGTCA
>JASHUC010000088.1 GCA_030040235.1 Gammaproteobacteria bacterium
CGATCCCGGCGCGGATCAGATCCGCGGCGATGCCGGCCTGCAGATCCGAGAACCCGAGCACCAGATCGGGCTCGAGCGCGACAATGCGATCGATGCGGGCGCTCGTGAATGCCGAGACGCGCGGCTTCTCCTTGCGCGCGCGTGCCGGACGCACCGTGAACCCGGAGATGCCGACGATCCGCGCCTCCTCCCCGAGCAGGTACAGCGTCTCGGTCGTTTCCTCGGTGAGGCACACGATGCGCTGCGCATAGCGCGCGGCCGAGTCATTCGCCGGCAATCGTCATCTCACCGATGAGCACCGAGCCGGTGCGAATCGAGCCGCGCGTGTCGACGTCCTCGCCCAGCGCGACGATGTTGCGGTACATGTCGCGCAGATTTCCGGCAATCGTGATCTCGTGGACCGGAAAGGCGAGCGCGCCCTTCTCCATCCAGTACCCGCTCGCGCCGCGCGAGTAATCGCCCGTCACGGGATTGATGCCCTGACCCATGAGCTCGGTCACGTAGAGCCCGTCGCCCGCGCGGCCGAGCAGCTCCTGGAAGGGCAGGACGTTCCCGGGGGCGGTGACGATGAGGTTGTGCACGCCGCCGGCGTTGCCGGTCGTTTTGAGTCCGAGCTTGCGCGCCGAGTAGCTGTCGAGCACGTAGCCCTGCAGCACCCCGTCGCTCACGAGCTGGCGGTCGCGCGTCGCCACGCCTTCATCGTCGAAAGGACTGCTGCCGAGACCCTTCACGATGTGCGGGCGCTCGATGATCTGCAGGAACGCGGGAAAGACGCTCTGGCCGGCCGAGTCGAGCAGAAAGGAAGCCTTGCGGTACTGGCTGCCGCCGCGAATGGCGCCGAGGAAGCTGCGGTAAAGCCCCCGGGCCATCTCCGGAGAAAAGACGATGGCGGCGCGCCGTGTCGAGAGCTTGCGCGCGCCGAGGCGCGCGACGGCGCGCTCGGCCGCCCGGCGGCCGATGCTTTCGGTCGCCTCGAGATCGGCCGCATCGCGCGCGGTCGAGTACCAGTAGTCGCGCTGCATGTCCTCGCCGGCCTGCGCGAGCAGCACGCACGTGACGGTATGGGAGGTGCTCGCGTATCCGCCGAGGAAGCCGTGCGAATTGCCGTACACCCGCACGCCGCGCTGGCTCGAGACCGAGGCGCCCTCGGAGTTGGTCACCCGCGCATCGACCGCGAGGCCTGCGGCCTCGCAGGCGCGCGCGAGACCGACGGCCTCCTCGGGCTCGAGGGCCCAGGGATGATAGAGATCGAGGTCGGGAATCTCCCGCGCGAGATCCTGCGGATCGGCAAGGCCCGAGGCCTCGTCCTCGGCGGTGAACCGCGCGATCGCGCACGCCTTCTCCACCGTCGCGCGCACGGCTGCAGCGCCGAGGTCCGCGGTGCTCGCCGAGCCCTTGCGCTGGCCGAAGTACACCGTGACGCCGAGGCCGCGGTCGCGCTGATACTCGACGGTATCGACCTCGCCGAGGCGCACCGTCGCGGTGAGTCCCCGCTGCAGGCTCGCATCCGCCTCGGCCTGCGTGGCGCCGCAGGCGCGCGCCTCCTCGAGCACGCGGCTCACGATCTCGGAGAGCTCGGAGATCCGCGATGGACCTATGTCCTGGGGCATGGAGTTCGTGGCACGCTGCAAGTGGTGCAGAATTGTAGTCTAGCAGTCGAGGTTACCGGGAGGCTGACCGATTCCCGAGCAAGACGGCGGGGCGAGCGCGCCACCGCCGAGCAAGAGCGAGCGCAAGCGCACCGCGCAGGCTGCGCAGCAGCTCGGCGAGGAGCTCATCGAGCTGCCCGACGCGGAGCTCGAGGCTCTCGGCCTGCCCGAGCCCTTGAGCGATGCCATCCGCGAGGCCCGCCGGATCGTGAGCCGCGCAGCCGGAGCGCGCCAGAGGCAGTACATCGGACGGCTCATGCGCGACATCGATCTTGCGCAGATCCACCACGCACTCGAGGGGCGGCGCGCCCGGGCGGCGCTCGAGGCGCAGCGTTTCCACCTCATTGAATCGTGGCGTGCGCGGCTCATCGAGACGCCTGCCGGTGCGCTCGAGGAACTCGCCCGCGCGCGCCCCGGGATCGACCGGGAGGCCTGGCAGCACACCGTGGCGCAAGCGCGCGCCGAGCGCACCGACGAGAAGGCCTCGGGCAGCGCATCCCGTCAGCTGTTTCGCATGCTGCGGGCGCTCTTTGAGCCTCCGGCGTAGCTTCGGCAGGCGCCCTGTTACAATGACGCCATGCAGGCGCTCGTCGGCATCATCATGGGCTCCGCCTCGGACTGGGAGACGATGCGCCGCGCGGCCGAGACACTCGATGAGCTCGGCGTCCCCTTCGAGGTACGCATCGTCTCGGCGCACCGCACGCCCGATCTGCTCTTCGAGTACGCGGGAAGCGCACGCGAGCGCGGTCTCGAGGTCATCATCGCGGGCGCAGGAGGCGCGGCTCACCTGCCGGGCATGACCGCCGCGAAGACTCTCCTGCCGGTGCTTGCGGTACCCGTGCAGTCGCACGCCCTCAGCGGGCTCGACTCGCTTCTCTCGATCGTGCAGATGCCCGCCGGCGTGCCCGTGGCCACCTTCGCGATCGGCCAGGCGGGCGCGGTGAATGCGGCGCTCGCCGCGGCCGCCATCCTCGCGGGCAAGCACCCGCACATCGAGGAGCAGTTGCGCGGCTACCGGGAGTGCCAGACCGCCTCGGTCCTCAAGCATCCCGATCCGCGCAGCGCGAGCAAATCATGACGATCGGGGTGCTGGGCGGCGGCCAGCTCGGCCGCATGCTCGCCCTTGCAGGCTATCCCCTCGGACTCGACTTCGTGTTCCTGGACCACGCCGCGAGCGCCCCGGCCGGACAGCTCGCGCCGCTCATCTGCGCGGAGTTCACCGATCGCGCTCGGCTCGCCGAGCTCGGCGCGCGCGCGGACGTGGTCACCTTCGATTGGGAAAACGTTCCGGTCGATGCGCTCGGCGCGCTCGGTGCTCCCGTGCGCCCCTCGCTCCGGGCGCTCGCCACCGCGCAGGACCGCGCGCGCGAGAAGCGTCTGTTCGAGCAGCTCGGCATCCCGACGACCCGCTGGCGAGCCGTCGAGTCGCAACGCGAGCTCGCGCGGGCGGTGCGCGAGATCGGGCTGCCGGGTGTTTTGAAGACACGCCGTCTGGGCTACGACGGCAAGGGCCAGGCGGTCGTGCGCACGCCGGCGCAGCTCGATGCGGGCTGGCAGCGCCTCGGCACGCGGCCGCTCATCTACGAGGAGTACGTACCCTTCGAGTTCGAGGTTTCGATCATCGGAGCACGCGGGCGAGGCGGGGAGACGGTGACCTATCCGCTCTGTCTCAACACCCACGCGCAGGGCATGCTGCGCCTCACGCGGGCGCCCTACGGCTCGGTCCGGCTGCAACGGGCGGCGGGGCGGTATCTCGAGCGCGCGCTGCGCCATTTCGGCTACATCGGCGTGCTCACGATCGAGTTCTTCTACCTGAAAGGCCGCCTCATCGCGAACGAGATGGCTCCCCGCGTGCACAATTCCGGGCACTGGACCATCGAGGGCGCGGCGACCAGCCAGTTTGAGAACCACGTGCGCGCCGTCGCCGGGCTGCCGCTCGGCTCGACCCGGGCGCGCGGTCACTGCGCGATGTTCAACCTCATCGGCGCATTGCCGCCGCGCGCGCGGCTGCTCGCGCACGCCGGGCTCCATCTCCATGAATATGGAAAGGAGCCGCGCCCCGGACGCAAACTCGGGCACTGCACGGTGGTAGCGCCCTCGGCGCGCGCGCGTGACCGATGGGTACGGGCCTTGCGGCCCGAGTTGGCCCCGGACATACGCATCCCCTAGAATCCGGTCCGATGTATCTGGAGCTTTTCAAATTGAAGGAGCTGCCCTTCCGGCTGAGCCCGGACCCGCAGTTCCTGTATTTGAGCAAGCAGCATGCGCGCGCCAAGGCGTACATGGAGTCCACGATCTGGTTCACGGACGGATTCGTGGTGATCACCGGGGAGATCGGCTCGGGCAAGACGACGCTCATCGAGTCGTTCCTGCAGGAGATCCAGCGCGACGTGGTGGTCGCGCAGATCAACCAGACGCAGGTCTCCGCGGTGGATTTCCTGCAGGCCGTGCTCGTGCAGTTCGGATTCTCGCCCTTCAAGATGAAGAAGGCCGAGCTGATTGCGACCATCAACAATTTCCTCGTCGAGCAGTACGCCGCCGACCGCAAGGTGCTGCTCATCGTGGACGAGGCGCAGAACCTCAGCTTGCGCGTGCTCGAGGAGGTGCGGCTGCTCTCGGGGGTGGAAACCACCAAGGAGAAGGTGCTGCGCATCATCCTCGCCGGCCAGCCCGAGCTCAACGAGAAACTCGATGCGCCGGAACTGGTGCAGCTCACCCAGCGCATCCGGCTGCGCTTTCACCTCGGCACGCTCTCCCCGGTCGAGATGCGCGCCTACATCCAGCACCGGCTCGAGGTGGCCGGCGCGGGTGACCGGCAGATCTTCGCCGAGGAGACCTTTCCCGAGATCTTCCGCTACACCGGAGGGGTGCCGCGCCTCGTCAATACCCTGTGCGATACGGCCCTCATGTCCGCCTACGGCGTGGACCGCGACAGTGTGACGACCGATGACATCACCTCGGCGATCCAGGAGCTGCGCTGGGTCGAATTCCAATCGCGCACGCAGGCGCATCGCACGCAGCTCGAAACGACGGGCGCGCCGGCCCGCCCCACGGAGGGGACGCGCGAGATCGTGGGCCGCGTCATCATCGCGACCGAGGGACGCACGCTCTCGGACGTACCGCTCAAGATCGGCCGGATCATCCTCGGGCGCACGGTCGACAACGACGTGCAGATCGACAGCCGCTTCGTCAGCCGCCATCACTGCCAGATCATCACCACACCGCAGGGCTCGGTCGTCGAGGACTTGAACAGCACGAACGGCATCCACGTGCAGGGCAAGCGCGTGCGGCGCTACCACCTCAACGACGGGGATGTCGTTGCGATCGGCAAGCACGAGCTCATGTACGTCGATGAGCGGCTACCCGCCGCCAAGCGCAATCAGTTCACGGAGACCGAGCCGGGACTTCCGCCCAGCGAAACGGACGGCCTGCGGCGCGAGGCGCGCCCGGAGCCGAGTGAGCCTGTCGATGAGTGAAGCGCTGGAGGAGCGAACGGCTCGAGGAGTGAGCCGTCGCTACTTGCCGCCGTCGCGTCGGATCTCGGATAGCGCGTCGGGGCGCTCGTACGAGGCTCGCATGCGCCGGTAGTTGCGCCGGCGCAGCCACACGACGACACCCGCAAGGAGCGCGATGAGGCCGGGAAGTCCCAGCACCACGCTCGCAAGCGCAGAGGAAGCCCGATAGCTCGCGGCGAGCGCCGCGAGACCGCCCACGACGTAGAGTCCCGGCAGAACCTCGTAGAGCGGTCGTGCGAGTCGCAGGCTCGGGTACCCCATGAGCGCCAAGCTTAGTCTCGCCGCAGGGCGGACGATAGGGCGCTGCCGCAGAGTCCGGCAGCCGCGCCGATTCAGGTCGCGAGGATTGCGCGCGGGTCGATCAGTCGCGCGACGCGCGCCGGCCGGTCACGAGCTCGACGAGCCTGCCGAAGAGCGAGGGTTTCCATCCCTCGACCCCCATGTCCGTGCGGGGCCGCACCCCTCGACGCGCGAGCTCGGACAGGAGCTCCTGGGGAAGCTGCAATCTCGGTTCGCTGAGGGTGCGTTCGGCCTGCATGTCAGTGCTCCTCCTGGATTCGTCAGCGGCTCGTGAGAGCCGTGGGAGCAAGCTACGGTCCTGTGAGCGTGCACGGCGTGCAGCGCGTCACAGCTTCGTCGAGCCGTTGCGGACACTCGCGTGAAAGCGCCTGCGCTGTAGCCGTCTGCGTACAGGCCAGAAGATTATGTAGGCCGCGCGCATGCGCGCGCATATGTCCGCAAAGCGGGTCAGCCGGTGCCCCCGACCGTGAGCCCATCCACGCGCAGCGTCGGCTGACCCACGCCGACCGGCACGTTCTGGCCTTCCTTGCCGCAGGTGCCGACGCCCTCGTCGAGTTTGAGGTCGTTACCCACCATGCTCACGCGCGTGAGGACATCGGGTCCGTTGCCGATCAGTGTCGCGCCCTTGAGCGGCGCCCCGAGCCGCCCGTTCTCGATGGCGTAGGCCTCACTGGCGGAGAACACGAACTTGCC
>JASHUC010000089.1 GCA_030040235.1 Gammaproteobacteria bacterium
CCCCGCACGGCGCGGAGCTCGGCTATGTCTTCGACAATCTCGGGACACTCATCCACGCGGGCGCCAAGGTGACTTTCCCTGCTGCGGCCACCGACCCGGCGCGCGCCGCGATGATCAGTCGCTACTGGGTGAACTTCGCGAAGACGGGCAACCCGAACGGCCCCGGACTGCCGCACTGGCCGGCGTTCAGCACATCGTCGCAGCGGGTCATGTACCTCGACGCGCATCCGCATGTCGGCCCGGTGCCGAACCTCAAGCAGCTCAAAGCGCTCGATGCCTACTTCGCATGGCTGCGGGCAGAGGCGAAGAAGAAGCAAGCCCACTGACGCACGAGACCGAGGAGCGCGAGAGGGCTCGCACCATCGAGAAGCGGTCGCCGGAAAAACGCATTATTACGACGAGGAAGCGTGAGATGAAAATGCTGTGGATCAGTCCAACGCTTGCCGTTGCTGCGCTGCTGTGCGTGCGGCCCGCGGCCGCGCAGATCGGAATCGTCTCGGTGACTGGCGGGCGCGTGGAAGGCGTCACGGCCCACGGGATCACCTCGTTCAAGGGCATCCCGTTCGCGGCGCCGCCAATCGGTGAGCTGCGTTGGCGCGCCCCGCAGCCGGTGAGGCCGTGGACGGACATCAAGCAGGCAGACCGCTTCGGCCCGAGCTGCATGCAGGACCCGGGCGCGCTCAAGTTGGACCTGGCGCCCCCTGCCACGAGCGAGGATTGCCTCCATCTCAACGTCTGGACCCCCGCCCGATCGGCACGCGAGAGGTTGCCCGTAATGGTCTGGATCTACGGTGGCGGCTTCTCCCAGGGTGCGACGAGCCAGCCCGTCTACGATGGGACGCACCTGGCGCAGAAGGGAGTCGTGCTGGTCAGCGTCGCATACCGGGTGGGCGCGTTCGGCTTTCTCGCTGATCCGCGACTCAGTGCCGAGTCATCCCATCATGTGTCGGGAAACTATGGACTGCGTGACATGATCGCCGCCCTCGAATGGGTCAAGGCGAACATTGCCCGCTTCGGCGGCGATCTCTCGCGCGTGACGATCTTCGGTCAATCCGCGGGTGGAGCAGCCGTGATGATACTGGCCGCATCGCCTGCAGCCCGGGGACTCTACCAGCGGGCCATTTCGGAAAGCGGCGACGTGCGCTCCTGGCGAGAGCCGGCATCGGCAAGCGACGCAGACACAGTCACCGTTGAGCCGCTGGCGACGGCTGAAGCCAACGGCCGGCGCTTTCTCGCCCAGCTCGGGGCCCGCGACCTCGTGGCCGCACGCGCGCTCCCGGCCGATGTGATCCAAAAGGCAGAGCCGCGCGGACTTCAGAACCCGTTCACGCCTATTCTCGACGGCGATATTGTCCCCGGCAGCGAGTACGAGTTGTATCAGGCGGGCCGGTTCAACGACACGCCCATACTCGTTGGCACGAATGCCGACGAGGGCTATGGCTTCGTGCTTCCGGGAACAACGCCAGCGCGGTTCGAAGCGCAGATCCGCGCACGATTCGGCAACGACGCCCTGGCCATTCTTGCGGTCTACCCACATGCGACCGAACCCGAATCCTCTCAGGCCGCCATGGACGTCTTCCGCGATCAGAACTTCGCATGGGATTCCTGGGCATGGACTTTCCTGCAGTCCGAGAAAGGCCGAGGCAACGCGTACCTATACTACTTCGACCGTCACTCGCCGCAGGCGACGTACGGACCGGTCCACACTGCAGAGCTCCCCTACGTGTTTGGCAACTTGACGGCCCCGGGCCGAACCTTCCTACATGGAGCACCGGGGCCTGTCGAGGTTGCGCTGTCGGACCTGGTGCAAAGCTATTGGGTGAACTTCGCGAATACGGGCGACCCGAATGGGCCTGGACTTCCGCACTGGCCGGCGTTCAACGCGTCCTCACAGCGGGTGATGTATCTCGACGCCCACCCCCATGCCGGTCCGGTGCCGAACGCGCGGCAGCTCAAGGCCCTCGATGCCTACTTCGCGTGGCGTCGGGAAGAGGCGAAGAAGAAGCGAGCGAACTGATCGTGTCCCGAGCCGTGGAGCCAAGACTGATGAGAGTCATGCTACCTGCACTGTTCGCCAGCGCCCTGCTCGCGACCGCACCGGCGTTCGCCGCACCCTGCGCCAGCGTGACCGCCCTGAAATTGCCGGCCACTACGATCACCGCTGCCGAAATCGTCGCGGCCGGCGCCTTCCGGCCGCCCGCATCACAACCCGCGGCGCTGCCGGCCAACGAACTCAAAGCCTTCGAGCGCCTGCCCGCATTCTGCCGCGTGCAGGGAGTCATCGCGCCCTCGAGCGATTCACACATCGAGTTCGAGGTGTGGATGCCGCTGAGCGGCTGGAACGGCAAATACCTGGGTGTCGGCAACGGCGGGTATGCGGGGAGCATCATGTATTGGGCTACCTCGTACCGCCTTCCCATCGGTTCCCGCGCCGGGGGCTTCTCGGAAGCACCGCAGTTGCCGGCTTGGGGTAGGTTGCTTGCGAAGATCAGCGTATTCGATCTATATTGATCGACGTGGCAGCGAAGAAAGCGCGTGCTCGTGGTCTTGTTCGTGCCCAGCGTGGAGCGCGACGGGTCAACGGCCGTCGATCAATCCCGGTGGGTAGACGCGTCGCTAGAGATGTTCGGCCACGTGTTCGGTGGCGCGACAGCCTATCCTAAGGCCAAGGGCATCTGGCGGGACGACGAACGTGGTGGCGCGCTAATCAAGGACGAGCCGGTTGTGGTGCATTGCTTCACAACCCCGCCTGCTGTCGAGGATGATTCCAATCTCGCTGAGCTCAGAGGTTTCTGTCGTAAGATGGGTCGCGAAGCGCGACAGGGTGAGATCGGCCTGGTGATCGGCGATGAATATTTCGCCATCCGTGACTTCGGAGAGGATTAGATGAGGAACAGACAACTTGACATGGATAAGATCGCCAAGGGCCTCGGCG
>JASHUC010000090.1 GCA_030040235.1 Gammaproteobacteria bacterium
TTGAGCGCGTGAGCCTGGGCGCAGAGCGCGGCGAGATCCTGCCGCCCGAGGGCCGCCGCGAGATCGGCGAGCACCTGATCCGCGCACGCGAGATACAAGCTCGCAAGCTCGCGAGCGCTCGATTCGTCGCTGGCGGTGTACTCGAGGAGCGCTTGCCAGTCGACCGGCTCCGAAGCGCGCGCCGGCGGATCCTGCGCCGGCCTCGGGGTCGCGCGATCCGGGGAAGCGGGACGGGCGGCGAGGCTCCAGAGCTGCCGCTCCAGGCAGATCCTCAGCTGCTCGCTATCGATCGGCTTGGCCAGGTACTCGTCCATCCCCGCAGCACGGCAGGTCTCATCGTCGCCTTTCATCGCGTGCGCGGTGAGCGCGATGATCGGGAGGCGGCTCTTGCCCGCCTCCAGGCGCCGGATCTCGCGCGTGGCCTCGTAGCCGTCGATCTCGGGCATCTGACAGTCCATGACGATGAGATCGAAGCGGCCGCTGCGAAAGGCTTCGATTGCCTCACGCCCGTTGTTCACCACCTCGACGAGAGCGCCGCACCGCTCGAGCAGCACGCGCGCGACCTTCTGGTTGACCGTATTGTCCTCGGCGAGCAGCACCCGCGGCCGCTCTGCCCGCCGGGCGAGCCGACCGCCGATGGCGCGGCGGTTGGTAGCGTTGTCGTCCGCGATGAGCACGCGCGGTCCCGGCAGCGGGACCCGCGGCTTCGACTCGGCCGCGCGTGACGATGCGGGCGCGAGCCGGGCGGTGAACCAGAACGTCGAGCCGGCGCCGAGTTCGCTCGTCACGCCCGCATCGCCTCCCATGAGCGTCGCGAGCCGCTTGACGATCGACAGTCCGAGTCCGGTGCCGCCGAACCGCCGGGTCGTCGAGGCATCGACCTGCGAGAACGGTCTGAAGAGCGCATCGAGCCGTTCGGGCGCGATGCCCGGACCGGTATCGCGCACCTCGCAGCGGATCAGCACGCCGTCGGAACCGGACTCGAGCAGCTGCGCCTCGAGAGCCACCGCGCCGCGCTCGGTGAACTTCACCGCATTGCCGCCGAGATTGGTGAGGATCTGGCGCAGCCGCGCGGGATCGCCCGCCACGACCTCGGGCACGCCGGGATCGATGCTCACCGTGAGCTCCAGTCCCTTCGCGTGCGCTTGAATCGCGAGCAAGCGCGCCACGTCCTCGAGCGTGTCGCGCAGGTTCATGTCGATGCATTCGAGGTCGAGCTTGCCGGCCTCGATCTTGGAGAAGTCCAGGATGTCGTTGATGACGGTGAGCAGCGCTCGGGCGCTATCGCGGATCGTCTCGGTGTAATCGAGCTGCACGGCATCGAGCCGCGTGTCGAGCAGCAGCTCGGTCATGCCGATCACGCCGTTCATCGGCGTGCGGATCTCGTGGCTCATGTTGGCGAGGAACTCGCTCTTGGCGCGATTGGCGGCATCGGCCGCCTCACGCGCCTCGATGAGCGCGCGCTGGTACTCGCGTCGCTCGCTCACATCCTGCAGCGCCCCGGACATGCGCGTCGGCTTGCCTTGGGAGTCGAACTCGCAGATGCCGCGGGAGCGGAACCAGCGATAGCCGCCATCGCTCTGGCGCACCCGAAATTCGATGTCGTAGGGCCCGTGCCCCTCGAGGCATCGCTGGAATGAGGCCTGCTGTGCGCCCACGTCATCCGGGTGGATGAGCGCCTTCATTGCCGCCCGCGTGGGTACGAGCTCGGGGCCGTAACCGCAGACTTTGAGGAAGTGTGGGGCGAGCCAGTAGCTGTCGCTCGCCACGTCGAACTCCCACGGACCGTCCCTCGTGCCCCGCAGAATGCGCTCGAGCCTCGCCTCGGCGAGGCGCAGCGCCTCCTCGGCTTCTTTGAGACGGGTGATGTCGAACACCGCACCGACGAATCGCTCCGGCTTGCCGTCGCGACCGTACTGGAACTGCGCATGCATCTCGAGCCAGCGGCGCGAGCCGTCACGCAGGCGCAGCGCGTACTCGTGGAAGAACGGCCGCCGCTCGCGCGCGGCGCTGCGGTGCTCCGCGAGCCAGCGCTCCCGGGCGCTGTCGTCGAGCAGATTCAGCCAGTCGCCGGCCGAGACGGGCCGGCCGAGATCGGTGAGCTCGTTGAGCTCGAGCAGCGTCTGCGACAGATACGCGGGCGCGCCGTCCTCGACCGGCAGGTCGAAGGAGCCGATGCGCCCGGCGCGCTGCGCGAATTCGAGTGTCTGCGCCGCGCGGTCGCTGGTCAGACGCCGCCGGATGAGGCAGGCGCCGATGGTGAGCCAGATCATCGCGATCGCGAGCGCGTGATCGAAGAGTGCAGGAGCGAGGGAGACGCCGCGCCCCGAGGCCGCCGACCCGATCGCGCCGGCCGCCGACCAGAGCGCGTCGGCGGCCGAGAGCAGTGTGGCGAGGGCGAGGATCCGATAAGTGCCGCGCGCGCTCGGTGCCCAGAGGCTCAGGAGCGCGGCAAAGAGGTAGGCCGCATGCACCAACGCATCGTTCGGCAGCAGTCGCTCGCAGAGGAAGGCGAGACACGCGGCGGTGCCCGACAGCACGAGGTTGTGCCGCCACAACAGCACCGACCAGCGCGGCTGACCGGCCGGCGCCGGCGCATGGGCTGCCTCAGCGCTCCCCCCCTCGGGTGGCATCATGTGATGTGCGTCTCGCTCGGAACCCGGCGCGATGCCGGATACCCCGGCTCTGGTTATCGGAATCGGGGCCAGATTCTGTAGAACGGCCGTCGCGGATTTTGGAGTCGAGACTCAGTTCAAGAGTCCGAAAATGGCGAGCGCGCTGGTGGTGCCGAGGAAGACCTGTCCGTCGGCAATCGTCGGGGTGATGAACTTGTTTCCCGGCCCGAATTGATCCCGGCCGTTGGCGGCCTGGTTGCTGTTGTAGAGCTCGTTGGCGAGGTTCGTCGCGTCGTAGGCGGCAAGGACGCCGGGGTCGGTGTTGTCGTGCGCCCAGACGATCGCGTTCGCGGTGCCGTTTGCGGAGATCGCCGGGGAGGTGCCGGGGTAGGCCGAAAAACTCTCCGGGCTCATCGAGGTCGGCGTGGCCGAGAGCATGCCGTTGGTCAGCGCGAAGGCCAGCAGATGTCCCCCTACGGGACCGTAGTAAACCGTGCCATTGAAATACGCGGGGCTCGAGTAAACGCCTCCGCTCAGCACGCCGTCGAGCTCCTGCCAGATGTTGTCGCCGGTCGAGCTGTACTTGCCCATCGAGTCGCGGTTGACGACGTAGAGATTGCCGTCCTTGCCGGCACCCACGATGAGATGTCGAACCGTTCCGGTGGAATCGGTCAAATCCGGCAGCAGCATCTCGCCGCCGGAACCGAGGTCGGTGTCGTTGGTGGACTCATCGACCTCGTTCGACATCGTGAAGTAGTCGACGACGCTGAGAGCACTTCCCGCCAGCGAGAGCTTCAGGAACGAATTGCCGTAGTCACCGCCGCTCGGGAATCCGCTGCTGTCGAGCGTCGTCTCGAATCGACCATTGGCCGTCAGCAGATAGATGTTGCCGGCGGAATCGGCGCCCGGCCCGTCGCCGCTCATCCAGATCGCGGGACCCTGATTCTCGAATCCGGAGCCGCTCGCGCCCGGCGCCACGTTGAGCACGGCGGTCTGTGTCAATGTGCTCTCGCTGTAGGCGATGATCCACCCGCCGTACGGCGCGGCATCGCAGTGCGAGGTCCAGCTGGTATAGATCGTGCCGTTGACGAGCAGCAGCGCCGCGCGCTCCTCGTAGTCCCCGGGGACGAACGAGGTGCCGCCGTCGACCGCGGCGATCTCCTGCGGGCCGCCGTCGAGTTCCGCTCCGGTAGTCACATCGAGGGCATGCAGCCGCTGATGGTAATTCATGGCGGCATCCTCGCTCATCGCCACGACGTAAAGGACGCCATGCGCTCCGGCGCCGGGGTCGATCACGGGTGTTGCGGTGACGCCGATTTCCGGCGCCACCTGGTCGCAGCCGTCCACCTCGCCGGCCGTGCTCTCACCCGTGCCGAGCAGCGACACCTGCCAGAGCGTCGTCCCGCTCTGTGCATCGAAGGCATAGACCGAATCGGCCTCCGTGGCGACGTACACGACGTTATGGACGCCGCCCGAGAGCTGCAGGTGCGACAGATAGAGCGGCTGCGCGTCGACTTTGCCGTCGACCGGCAGAAGATGCCGCAGGCCGAAAGTCGCCGAGTTGACGTTCGTCGGGGTGAGGATCGACTCGGTTAGATTCTGGCCGGTGCGCGCCACATCGTCCTTGTAGGTGACCACGTTCGTGCCGGCCCCGCTCGCCGAGGCGCTGGAGGACGACGAACTCGGGCTCGTGGCGCCGCTCGCTCCGCCACCCGAGCCCGAGCACGCAGCCGCTAAGACGAGCACCGGGGTGCAGGCGAACGACAGGATCACCCGAGTTCTTGTGACGGTCATCGAAGGCCCAGCGGGTCGCATTCAGAAAGATGCCAAGAATCGCAAAGGTTGGGCGCTCAGTACACCGGTCTCCGAAACGCGACGGCGGCTGCGGTGTTGCACGCCGGGGCTACCGACCCCGCCGCTGCCGCTCCTCGTGTGCGTGCCGTTCGGTCGTGATCCACACCACCACGTCCCAGGCGTTGTGGATGCCGACGAAGGTGAGCAGCAGCGTCGTTGCGCCCACTGCGTAGAGCGATGCGACCCGGAAGGCATGGACGACCCCGGCGGCCGCCAGCAGACCGAGGTACGCGGTGAGCGGCAGGACGACGCTCCAGATCCAGTCGGCGAGGAACGGCCGGTAGTCGAGCGCGCTCTGCCTCATCCGGCGGCCGACCTGCGCGCAGTAGAGCAATCCGGCAGCGCCCGTGAAGGCGAGGCTTGCCCGCAGCGTCACGACGGTGTGTCCCGGCACGCTCATGAGTGCTGCCACCCAGAACGCGGATCCGAAGTACACGGCGGTCGGCGTGATGAACGTGCGCAGGCCCGAGAGGCGGGCAGCCGGCGAGCTCGCCACGCCCAAGCGGTCGGCGGCAACGGTGATCACGATGAAGGTGAGTCCGATCAGCGCTCCGGCCGAAGAACCGACGATCACGTAGAAGTTCTGCCAATCGGCGAGCCGGAGGATGTCGCTCTCGCTTGCAGCGAACACGGCGGCGACTCTAGCGCCGGTCCCGCGAGGCCGGCAGGAAGGACAGCGGCACCCCCATCCGTGCAGCCATCCGCGCAGCGGCGGTCGCGAGCGCGTGATAGGCGTCGCAAAATTCCCGCGCCAAAATGCGATCTGGGCAGCACCAGCTCACCGGTGAAAAGCCGATAAGACGGAGTACGGAGCTTGCTGGCGAGCTGGGGTTCCGCGGAGGAGTCATCGAATGAAGCAGGAGCTTTCTGTCGTCCGTGCGGTGCGGTCTTCCGGCGGCGCCTCGCGGGCATTTGCCGTGGCTCTCGTCACGCTGGGCCTGACCTTGGCGCTTGCGCCCGCGGCACGCGCCGACGGCATGTCCCTCGAATCGGCCGCAACCAACGCGCTGCGCTGGGCGTTCTACGCGCCGAACGGCTATCGCTGGGAGTACGGCGGAATCCTGGTCCTGCATCATGGCGAGATCATGTACAACACGTTTCCCCGGACGCTCAAGAAGGTCGACGCCGTCCCCATGGACGCCGATCGTCAGCTCAACGCCGGGGACAAGCTCATCGGGCTCTATCACACCCATCCCTGCAAGTCGAAGGAATACTTCTCCGAGTACTACTCCCCGCAGGATCTGGTCTCGGTGTACTTCTACAAGGTGCCTTCCTTCATCCTCGATGAGTGCACGGGCGAGGTGCACGAGTTCGATCCCGCCGTCGATCATGCGCGCGACAGCGGCAAGGTGGTCACCATCGTGCATCGGGACGGCAGCCGGCGGGTAGTCCACCTGCCTTCGGGACGCATCGTCGGCAACATCGGGGACCGGGGTCCGGACCTGTCCGTCATCGAGGAGCTGGTCGGGCGCACGCTGTATCAGACGCTGTACCGCTAGGGCGAGGCGCCCGTTGCGGCGAGCGCCCTCTCGAAATCCTCGATGAGGTCCTCCGTCGCCTCGATTCCGACCGACATGCGGATGAGATTGTCCCCGATTCCGAGCCGCACGCGATCCTCGCGCGTAAGTCCCGCATGTGAGGTCGTGGCAGGCCGCGTGAGCAGGCTCTCCACGCCGCCGAGGCTCGGAGCGACAGCCGGCAGAGTGATGCGCTCGAGGAATTGCTCGGCGCGCTCGGTTCCGCCTTCGAGCTCGAAGCTCAGCATTCCGCCGAAGCCCGCGAACAGCTCGCGCGCCCGCCGGTGCTGGGGGTGAGTCTCGAGCCCGGGATGGTTCACCCGCGCCACGGCCGAGTGGGCCGCGAGAAACCGCGCGATCGCGAGCGCACTGTGGTTCTGGAATCGCACTCGCAGGGCGAGCGTCTTGAGGCCGCGTTGCAGCAGGAAGGCCGCATGCGGGTCGAGCGAGCCGCCGAGCAGATTCAATTTGCGTGTGATGGCCTCGATCAGGCCGGCGCGCCCGGCGACGGCACCCGCCACGATATCGGAGTGGCCGTTCAAATACTTCGTGGCACTGTGGACGGACAGATCGAAGCCGCAGGCGATCGGACGAAAATTGACCGGGCTCGCAAAGGTGTTGTCGATGATCGAGACGAGTCCATGATCGCGCGCGAAGCGCACGACGGATGCGAGATCTGCCACCTCGAGCAGGGGATTCGTCATCGATTCGACGTAGATCGCGCGGGTCGTGGGCCGCAGAGCAGCTTTCCACGAGCCGGGGTCCTGCGCGTCGATGAAGTCGTAGGCGAGGCCGAATTTCGCGAATTCCTTCGTGAGCAGATCGTGGGTCCCCCCGTAGAGGCAGTTTTGCGCGAGCAGGTGACCGCCCGCCTCGAGAAGCGCAAAGAGCGTGGTCGATATCGCCGCCATGCCGCTCGCGGTGACGAGCGCCGCCTCCGCCCCCTCGAGCGCCGCCAGTTTGCGCCGCAGTGCCTCCTGGGTCGGGGTGTTGTTGAGACGCAGGTACTTCAAATCGTGATAGCTCGTCTCGCCCGCGTATTCGAACATCGCGGACTGAAAGATCGGCATCACGACCGCACCTTCGATTCGCGGGCGCGGCTCACCGGCGTGGATCAGCTGCGTTTCGATCCGCTCGTAGAGCTTGGGCATCGTCCCCTCCGCTGCGGGCGCGCTAGCGCAAGTACTTGTCGAACCACGCGAGCGTGCGCGCGTCCGCGTCCTGCGCGTGGGCAGGATCGCGCAGCCCGTGTCCCTCACCGGGATAGATCATGATCGAGGTCGGCACACCGAGCGCCTTGAGCGCGTGCCAGAACTCCTGCGTCTGCGGGGCGGGGCACTCGATGTCCCGCTCCCCGACATATTCGAAGGTCGGCGTGCGCACGTTGCGGATGTAGTTGATGGGCGAGGAGCGCGCGTAGACGGCCGGATCGGCGTACACCGAGGCGCCGAAGTACGGCAGCATCCATTCATCGATGCCGTTCTCCCCGTAGTACGAGAGCCAGTCGCTCACGCCGGCGGCGGCGACGCCGGCCTTGAACCGGTGCGTCTGCGTAACCGCCCACATGGTCATGAAACCCCCGTAACTTCCACCCGTGATGCCGAGGCGCGCCTCGTCGATGGGGGCGATGCGCTCGACGGCATCGATTCCGGCGAGCACATCGCGCAGGTCACCGTGTCCGAGGTCGCGGACGTTTGCGGCCGCGAAGCCCTCGCCCTGGCCGAAGCTGCCGCGCGGGTTCGGGAGGAACACCGCCCAGCCGCGCCGCAGCATCTGCCACTCCGTTCCGGGACCGGAGAAGTTCGGCACGGAGGCGGCAGCCGGACCGCCGTGAATCACGGTCACCAGGGGAATCTTCCCGGCGATCTTGCTCGGCAGGAGCAGCCAGCCCTGCTCCTCGAAGCCCTCGTTCTTCCAATGCACATCGCGAGCTCGCCCGGGGAGCGTGAGCCCGGCGTTGATTCTCGTGAGGTCGTGCCACTGGCCGATGCGGCCTACCTCGATCTCCGGCGGGGAGCTGAAGGATTCATGCACGACGGCCGTCACGCTCGAGGGACATGCGGTGGAGGGGTCTGCGCGTAGACTCTCGGCGCCGCTCCAGAGCAGGCGGGGTTGAGAGGCGCTGCGGCCGGCGCCGAGATCGGCGATCTGCGCCTGTCCGCCGCGCAGCAGATCGACGCGCAGCTCGCCGTGGCAGCTCCAATCGAGCCCTCGGGCCGATGCCGCGATGGCGGGCGTCAGATCGCTCACCGCACCGGTCTCGAGCGACAGCGCGTACACATCGCCGCCCGTCGAGCCGAAGTCGCTCATCAGCCCGCCGATGAACACGACGCTGCGCCCATCGGGTGAAACTCTCGGATCCGCGAGCTGCTCGCGAATGCTCGCCGGCGTGTACAGCACGTGAGCCGCGCCGCTCTCGGGCGCGAAGGCGTAGAGCTTCGCCGTCCACCAGTTGTCATCGCCATCGCCGGGCGAGGCGGTGCCGACGAACCCGCGACCTTGCGGCCGCCAGTCGTACTCGTAGACGAACAAGTCGGGAGGTGACGCGAAGTGCAGTGAGCCGCCGGTGAACACCGCGATCCGCTGCTCCGGCGGGGGCGCATCGAGGTCACCGGCGATGACTGCTCCGGCCTGCGTCGCGCCCACCTCCTTGCGGGCGTTCGCCACCGCCAGCATCGCAAGCGTGCCGTCCGGCGCGTACGTCAGGTGCCCGAGCGTGCCGCTGAAGCTCAAGAGCCTCCGCAAGCCGCTGCCGTCCGGTGCGACGCTGTAGAGCGAGTAGGCATGGCTTCCCGGGGTCCGCAGCACGAAGCTCAAGTGTTTGCCATCCGGCGTCCAGGCGAGCGAGGCCGGCCAGCACTGCGGTACGCGCCCGCAGGGGAGTGCGACGCGGTGCTCGGCAGCGCTGCGCGCCGAGCGGATCACCAGGTCCCGCACCTCGGGGTAGTAAGCGCCGGGGGACGAGTCGCCCTCGACCGAGGCGACGTGAGCGGCATCCGGTGAGATCCGCACCTCGATGAACCGGTGCACGGGCCGCTGCGAGGCCCGGGCGGAGGAGCTTGCCGCGGCAGAGGCGGTGAGTGGGAACTGCAGCGCGACGGCAATTCCGGCGAGAGCGAGCGCGCTCGAGGGACAGGAGATCGACTTCATGGATCCTCCGGGAGGCAGTGTATCAGCGGGCGCGCTCGCCGAGCGTCGGCCGGGCCGCTATGATCGCGCTGCTTCAGAAAACCAAAGGGAGGGCGCGATGAACCGAGCCTTGAAGATCCTCGCAGCCGCGAGCATGACGTTCCTGGGGGCAGGCACGGCGCTCGCCGGCGTGACTCTCGATGCCGCGCGTGTCGGAGCGGTGGATGTGCCGGCGCTCGAGAAGTTCTACGAGGCGGCGTTCGGACTGCAGGAGGTGAACCGCATCCAGCTGCCCGGCATGCTCGAGGTCATGCTCAATTTCGGCGATACGGTTGAGGCCGCGAAGCGCAACCCGAGCGCGCAGATCGTGATCATGCATCGCGCGACCAACGCGATCGCCGACACCGTTCCACACTTGATCCTCGATGTCACCGATATCAAGGCCGCGGCGGCGGCCATTGAAGCGGCCGGGGGTCATATGGACGGCAAGCCGCGTCCGTTCGGCAAGACCGGGCTCGTCATCGGACTGGCACGCGATCCGGCGGGCAATCGCCTGGAGCTGATTCAACGACCGAGACTCTGATCGGCGCCGCAGGAGCGGGCTGAACGCCTGAGGACCCCGGGCGCCGGAAGGTGCGCCGCGCCGGAGCGCGGCAGATCACGGATCAGGCGTGCTGGGCAGGCGCGCCGGTGCGCTCTCCGCGGAGGCCGAGGGCTGTCGAGCCGCCCCCTCGGTGCGCTTGCGCTCGAAGATCTCCTCACGATCGACGGCGATGCTGCGCGGTGCTTTGATTCCTATGCGGACCTGGTTGCCTTTGATAGCGAGGACGGTGACCATCACATCATCCCCGATGTGGACAGTCTCACCCGAGCGGCGTGTCAGTATCAGCATGAATGGCTCCGCGTTGTTGAGGAACGACGCCCCTCCTTGTGCTCCCAAGGTCCTCGTCGTTCCGTTCTGATTCTTCTTTACGGTTGTCCTGGCACGGTTTCGCGCCGAGTGGGCAAGCGAATCCTTATTTTATAGGCGAGTGGCGCCCGTTGTGCAAGTTGCGTTGCAGCAGCTGCGGCGGGCCGGCGTCTCAGCTTTGGTACGCCTGCTCAAAGTGCGGCGCCTGCGGCCGCTCGAGGAAACGCCGCTCCAGTTCCTGAGCCGACACCGGCCGCGAGAGGAGGAACCCCTGCACCTCGTGGCAGCCGCGCCGTCGCAGCCACTCGAGCTGTCCCGGACGCTCGACGCCCTCGGCCGTCACGATCAGACCGAGGCTTTCCCCCAGGGAGAGGATCGCATTGGCGACGGCGGCATCGCTCGCCGAGCGGTCGACGTTGTGCACGAAGGCCTTGTCGATCTTGATGCGGT
>JASHUC010000091.1 GCA_030040235.1 Gammaproteobacteria bacterium
GCGCTCGGTCTCGAGCAGCAGAGCGGTCCACTGCTCGAGCGCCGCACGCCGCTCCTTGAAGTAGTCGTGTCGGTCATACGTGCCCTCGACCCCGCGCAGTTGGTGCCCCAGGCAGCGCTCGGCGACTTCGCGCCGGATACCGAGCGCGGCGAGCTGCGTCCGCGCGGTGCGTCGCAGGTCGTGGAGCGTGAAGGGCCGCAGGCCGTGCGGCACGCGCTCCAGAGCTACGTTCAGCGTATCGAGACCAACATGCGGCACGCGCTCGCGGGGGTCGCGCCGGCGCTTCGGGAACAGATATTCGTTGCTAGCCGCAAGCGTCTTGAGCTCCCGGAGCCAACCGACGACCTCGGACGCGAGCGGAATGTCGAGGGCGGCGGCTGTCTTGGTACGGGACGCGGGAAGACGCCAGACCGCGCCTTGAGGCGTGCTGCCGTCCAGATCAAATTCGTCCCACCGGGCGCCCAGTAGCTCGCCTTTGCGGACGCATAGGCCGAGAAGCAGCTTGAGGGCGAGTGCGTTCGCGGTACCGAAGCTCGGCGTTTCGCGGACCTTCTCGAAAAGTTGCGCCAGCTCGTCGAGGCTTAGGGCGCGTCTGCGGGGCCTCTCGATGCCGCCTCCATCGAGGCGCGGTGAGAAACCGGAGGCCGGGTTGGCGGGGACCATGCGCCGACGCACGCCGAAGGCAAAGATGCGGTGGGCGAAGCGCAGCAGATCGTTTGCCACCGTCGGTGCTCGTCCCTTGACCTCGTCAATCACGCGGGCGATGTCTGCGGCTGTGACGTCCGCCGCCGCCATGCGGCCGAGCTTGGGCAGCAGGTACTTGTCGAGATGCCGGCGTGGAACGCTCGGATGCTTGATCCCCCGGCCGATGATCTCGTTCCGGTACCACTCCTCGCATAGCTCGCGAAACGATCCGCGCTGGCGCTGCGCGGCTTCAGTGGCGCGGCGTACAGTCAAGGGATCCTGCTGCTTGTCGAGCAGTACGCGCGCCTCCCGTGCCTCGACGCGCGCCTGTGCAAGCGACATGGCGGGGTAGTGCCCGAGGGTCAGCCAGTGCTCGCGGCCGGCGAAGTGATAGCGCAGCGTCCACGAGGCGCCATCGCGAGTCTGCTTGCGCAGATACAGCCCGTCGCCATCACTGAGCAGCATCCGCTCGCCCGATCGGTGCGCCCGCTCAACCGCGAGCGTAGTGAGTTTCGCGCGCTCCATCCGACCCCTCCATCTGCAAGAATTCGATCCAGTGGCTCTCGATCTGGGCGGTTTGCCAAGGGTTTCGGCAACCTCGCCAGCCGCGCCCCTGATCGTCGAATAGCAGCTACGAACTTAGCTACAAGTCAGCTACCGTGCTAGCTACAGGATAGCTGATATGGGGTTGGATGGAAGTAGCCATTTATGGCCAAAATCACTAGAAATGCAGGGTATTTTGAGCAGCGATAGATACGCGTCGACGCCCCTAGGCGCTATTCGACGTTCTGCACCGAATGACGAAAACCAAGCCCTCCGCGCCTCCTGGAAAAGCATCGTTGTATCAACCACTTGGCTCGGCTCGGGATCGGGACTGAAAATCCGCGTGTTGGTGGTTCGATTCCGCCCCTGGCCACCAGTTCTTACGACAGCAGCCGCTCGAGATCCTCTCTGCGCAAGTTAGCGATCGAGCCCTTGTCGGCTCCGATGATCGCATCGGCGAGATCGCGCTTGGCGCCTTGCAGCTCCAGCACCTTCTCCTCGACCGTGTTCCGCGAAATGAAGCGATAGGCGAACACGCGGTTCGCCTGGCCAATGCGATGGGCACGATCGATCGCCTGTGCCTCGATGGCCGGGTTCCACCAGGGGTCGAGCAGAAATACGTACTCTGCCGCCGTGAGATTCAAGCCGAGACCGCCGGCCTTCAGGCTGATGAGGAATAGCTTGCAGTCGGCATCGGTCTGGAAGCGGTTGACAACGCTCTCGCGATCCTTCGTGCGCCCGTCGAGGTATGCGTACTGGATGCCGTCCTCGTCGAGGCCCTCGCGCAGAATGCCGAGCATGCGCGTGAACTGCGAAAATACCAGCACCTTGTGGCCCTCCTCGAGGACCTCGAGCAGCATCGGCTGCAGCGCTTCGAGCTTTGCACAGGGGTCGCGCGTGCGCCTCTCATCGAGCAGCCCCGGGTGAAGCGCTGCCTGTCGCAACCGCAACAGCGCCTCCAGTATCTGGATTTTCGAACGAGCAATACCATCGCGCTCGACGCGCTTGAGCAGTGACTGGCGGTAGTGATCGCGTAGCTCATCATAGAGCCTTCGCTGTTTGCTCTCGAGCTCGCAGTAGAGCGTCTGTTCGACTTTGGGCGGCAGATCGGCGACGACCTGTTCCTTGGTCCGCCGCAGAACGAATGGCCGCAGGGCGTGCGCCAGCATCTTCCGGGTCGCGTCGTCCGGGTTCCGCCAGGCGTCCTGGGTCGATCTGAAGATCGAGGCGGTCCCCAGCATCCCCGGGTTCAGGAACTCGAACAGACTCCAGAGCTCACCCAGGTGGTTCTCGATCGGCGTTCCGCTCAGGGCGAGGCGGTGATCGGCTCGCAGCAACCGGGCCGCCTTGGCGGAGATGGAATCGGCATTCTTGATCGCCTGCGCCTCATCGAGGATCACGTAGTCGAATCGCACGTTGCTGAAGACGCCTAGGTCGCGTCGCAATGTGCCGTAGGTCGTGAGAATGAGATCGTAATCGTTGAAATGCTCGCTGGTCCTGCGACGTGTGTGGCCGGTGTGATCGAGCACACGCAATCCCGGCGCGAAGCGTTCTGCCTCCTGTTTCCAGTTGAAGATCAACGATCGCGGCACGATGACGAGGCTGGGCCCAATCGGGTGAGCGGAACCTCTTTTCACCCCAGCGCGCAAGCCGCGCCGTGCCTCGAGCAGCGCCAGCACCTGCACCGTCTTGCCGAGACCCATGTCATCCGCAAGACAGCCGCCGAATCCGAACTGGTGCAGAAAGTGCAGCCAACCAAGCCCTTCCTTCTGATACGGACGGAGCTCACCCTGAAATCCCGATGGTGCCGCGGTGCTCTGAACCCCTTCAAAGCGTTGGAGCTCCTCGCGAACACGGCAGAACAGCTCATCGCAGTGAATCTCGGGTTGTACCGAGACCAGGGCATCGAGGAGTCCGGCCTGCGTGCGCGTGAATCGCACGTGATCCTCGTGACTGGTTCCGAGGCGGGTAAGGAGACCGTACCGGTCGAGCCACTCCTGCGGCAGCAGGCCGAAGTTGCCATCCCCCAACCGCACCATGTTCTCGCCACGCTTGACAGCGGCGAGGAGCTCGGGAAGCCGCGCGCTCGTGTCGCCGAATTGCAGCGTGCCATGCAGCTCGAACCAATCGACACCGGAGCTCACCTTCAGATCGAAGCGAACCGGCGTACGGTAAATCTTCCCCTGTGCCTCGACGTGCCAGCCTTCCTGGGTCAGTACATTTACGATCTGCGGCAATCGATCCGCCGTAATCTCCAGGACCGATCGATCCTCCGACGGCCTGCGAGTCGGCGCACGCCAGCCCAGTTCCCGCAGCCTGTCATTCGCCGTCTGCTCGATGGAGCGGTTGCGTACGATTGCCCGTCGCTCGCTCGGCTGGATCGCGCATGCGCAGGGATCATCAAACCCAATGATCTGCCCGTCGTAGTCGAAGCTCAGCTTTCCGTGCAAACGTTCGTGCTCCCAGGCCGCCGCCTTGATGGAAAGGCGCGGACGCGGCGTCCCCGGCAGCCGTTGATAGTGCAGCTCCGGAGGAAGCACCAGATCGGGAAGCTCCGATTGTCGCAGGAGCTCCGCGACGAAGTCCTCGCCCTGCGACGTGGGGACCAGGAGCGGACCGTGCTCGCGCAACATGCGCACCCAATCGAAGCCACCTTGATGATCGAAGCGGGCAATCCGATCGCCGACGAACACGAAGCCGGCGCAGAGCAGCAGGTGGGGTACAGCGAGATCGAGGTGCTCCGACTCGCACACCAGCTCACCGCGCAAATCGTAATACTTCGCCCCCTCGCGCCGATGCAGATTGAGGCGCAACTGCCAGGTTGCCGACGGCTCGTACCGCAGCACCGGCCAGGTGGGCTCCTCGTCCCGAGGCAGAAGCCGCAATCGACATCGTCCCGTGCGGCACACCGCGGGCAGAACGAGCTCCGCCAGCGCATCGGGGACCCGATACCGAAAGGGTATCGACTCCGCATAAAAGTCCGCGGAGGAGTACGCCCAGTCACTGTAGCCGTGGGCGTCGCTGCCACCGTGCAGCACCGTCGCTCCGGACAGGGATGCGAGAACCAGCCGATCATCTCCATCCGGCAACTGGTGCAGCCAGTCTCGCGCCATGTAGCGCGATTTCGGCTTGCTCCAGTTGCCGTCCTTTTTCCGGTCACGCGTAAAGATCTCGATGCACACGCCCCCGGCGGCTCGGGAGGCAACCCGGTCTATGACATAGAGAAGCTCGCGTCCCGTACGCCACTCCTGCGACGCCGGCACGTACCGCTGTACTGGCGTGGCACGGAGCTGCGCGAGACGCTTGCGCCAATCTGCACGCAGGGAGGCATCCCTGGCCGTACCCTGCCTCGGAGGATCGGGATTTCCCAACTTTCTTGATCCGGGTTCCCTTGGCGCAGCCTCTCTCGCGACCCTCGAGAAGCCGTCATCCAGTTCCCCGTAATCGTCCGCACTGGATGGCAGCAGCCGGTCGTACTGAAGGAGATCGATGCTGCCCTGACCGGTGGGCTCAATCAGTCGAGGCTCCTCGTCGTAGACCTCGCCATCCCGCGCGGGTGCTTCCGCGCGGCGCAGATCGCGACCGCCGGTATGGCCCTGGAACTGGCCCTGGCCCTGTAACAGGCGTTGCTGGTCAGCGGCTAGGATTACCGCCCAGACATGCTTGCAGGCCTCGACGTCGAAATAAGGACACGTGCAGGAGGCCTGGATCGTCTGCCCGTCTCGGTAGAGGTTGACCCGGTACGTCTCCGATCCGCGCACCCGGGCCACGACATGCGTCCCCGACACCGAGTCAATTCGCACACGGCCTTCACGAAAGTACTTGACGCCGCGCTGCCGGATCACAGGATCGCACTGGTCGGACAGCGCTTGCGCGAGCGAGATCGGTGGGGGCATCCGCAGACGCTACACCGATGAACGCCATGAGTGAAGACCACGGAAGTCCGAAGCCGCGAGCAAGCGAACCCTGCTTCGCGTTCTCTCTAT
Organism: Gammaproteobacteria bacterium; assembly: GCA_030040235.1. The sequence goes on from JASHUC010000091.1 coordinate 5,214, forward strand.
CCGAGCGTTGGGTCATCGCCGATGACGGGTTCGGCAAACGAAATCACGAGTTCGAGAACCGACGCGAATTCCGCCCCGCGATGCTGCGGCTGAACCAGTGGGCACTCACCGGAGACTGGACCGTAGGTTCCGAGGCGATCACATCGAGCCAGGCCGGCGACCGCATCGTGTATCGCTTCCGTGTACTGATCCCGGAGCGGCCGCTGGCGGGCTCATGGTTCGAGCACGGTCAGTTCATTTCGGCTGAGCAGTCGCTTGAAACCGCGATCGAACGTAACTAAGTGACTGCCGAGCGTGCGCACTGCGGCGGCGATCCAGGCATCGGTCAAATCGTTGGCGAGAAGATCGTGCTCGCGAGCCAGCTGCTTCAACGTCGGCCACTCGCGACCAATTTCAGGCATCTGAATGCCCGGGGATGCCAACAGGGTGTCGATGAACCCAACGGCATCGCCAATAGGCATCGGGAGCTTGAATACCCTGGGGTGGGTGGCGAGGCGCAGGAATCCCGCGGCGACCATCGGTAGAATCTCGAGACTTTCTCCAGCCTCACACGCCGCGAGTGCCCGATTCAACCAATCGAGCGCCACGGTATGATGAGGATGATCGGTACGCGAGGCGGCTAGAAGAACGCTGAGATCAGGCGTCATCGTCCGCCGCGTCGAGAAGCGAGCGGTTAGAGAGTGGGTCGACCCCGTCTACGAGCCCGCCTTGGCCGGCGAAGATCGGAATTCGTGGGGCAGTCTTGCCGCCCCTTGGGCGAGGTCGGCGCAGGCGTAGCCGCAACCCCTCCTCAATGAGGGCGGTTAGGCTCTTGCGCTCCCGGGCCGAGGTAGCTTTTGCGCGGACCAGAAGCTCGTCGTCGATATCGAGAGTAGTCTACTGAATTATCGATGACTTTCTCGTCGGCCCACCGTCAGAGACATCCGGACGCGAAATCCGTGCGTCGGGCTGGCTGAGTAGCGCTGCGAGCGATCGAGCAAGGTTCTCGAGCGCGGCCTCGCCGGGCAGCGTGACCGTGAGGCGGGGGCGACCTTGCTCGTCGCGTTCTAGGCACTCGTCGAGGCGTGCTTTGAACGCGCTTGCCAGTTGCGCAGCGCCGTCTGTCGGCGCTCGTTGCGGCATCATTTCGCCGAGGAAACTGAATGCTGCCGCGACCAACTCACCGCCGGCCTCAGCGACACGCGAGCGGCGTGCGAGCCGCTCGGCCTCTTCATGCTGCCGCTGTTTCTCGGTCTCATCTGTCGGGGCGTGGGCCTTTGCGCCGAGGAGTACCTCGAGCCGTTGCCGCAGCTCCTCTATTCCCGACGTGAGGGCGACCTCGCGGACATCCGATTCCATGTCGAGCGCGGCCAGGGCCAAGTCATGTTTCGCAGAAAGGGTAGCGAGCAGCTTCTCTTCGATCGTGCCTTCTGTGACGAGCAGATAGACCTGAACCGGATTCCTCTGTCCCATCCGGTGGGCGCGAGCGATGCGCTGTTCCAGCACCGCCGGATTCCACGGTAGATCGACGTTGATGACGGTATTGGCGGCCTGCAGATTGAGACCGGTCGAGCCTGCATTGGTCGTGAGGAAGACGCGGCACGCCCTGTCGCGCTGAAACTGGTGCACCAGGAGTTGTCGTTTCTTCTGCGGGATCGATCCGTCCAGCCTCACGTAGTCGAGCCTGAGTCGCTTGATCTCGCGCTCGATCATCGTGAGCATCGTCGTCCATTCCGAGAAGAGCACGATCTTGCGCTCTTTCTCCTCCGCCAGCTCCTCGAGCAACTCCCGTAGACGCTCGAGCTTGCTCGAGAATCCTGGAGGATGTTTGTCGACGAGAAAGGTGCTGTCGGCATTCATACGTGCGAGAAGCAACGCTTTCTGCAGACGCAGCAGATCCATATCCGAGATATACTTCTTGCGAACGATGCTGCTGACGATCTGCATCTGCGATTGCTCGATGCCCGCTTGCTCATCCGTGGGTGCCACCCGAACGATCTCTGTCGTGCGTGGCGGCAGGTCTTTCAGGACGGCGCCGCGAGTCCGGCGCAGCAATACCGGCTTCAGCTTCTCGCGCAGCTGGTGGAGATCCTTGTAGCCGAGAACCTTGCCTTTCTCGTCGGTTACGCGGTGACGGTTGAAGAACCGGAATGCGGGCCCCAGCCGCCGGTCGTCGATGAATTCGACCACGGAAAAGAGATCGTCGAGCCGGTTCTCGAGCGGAGTACCCGTGAGCACGAGCGCGAACGGAGAGCGAAGACTCTTGATGGTCTGGCTGGTCTTTGCTTCCCAGTTCTTGATGCGCTGAGCCTCATCGAGAACGATCAGGTCCCACTTCGCGCGTTCGATAGCGAGGATGTCGCGCAGCACTTGCTCGTAGTTGCAGATGGTGAAGAAGCGATCGTTCTCGTACTGAGCGCGCCGTCCGGCGGCATCTCCGAGCACGATCTGGCAGTCGCGAGTCGAGAACCGGAGAATCTCGCCGCGCCATTGCGCCTTGACCGAGGCCGGGCAAACGACGAGGACCTTGCGAATGTCCGCCTCGCGCGCGAGCAGCTCGGCCACCCCGATGCCCTGAAGAGTCTTCCCGAGCCCCATGTCGTCAGCCAAGATGGCACGCCCAGCGCCTGCCGCGAAGGCGATACCGTCGAGCTGGTAAGGCAGTATCTCGGCTTTCAGCAACGCCGTGCGAAGGGGGTGGGCTTTCGGATTACGCCGGATTTCGGCGGTGGTCATGGCGATTCGCTGCTGCAACAGC
>JASHUC010000092.1 GCA_030040235.1 Gammaproteobacteria bacterium
CCGCATCGAGGAAGCCCTGCCCGCTCTGCGAGCGCTCGCGCACGAAATCGACGTACGCCGGCGTGTGAAAGGCGAGCAGCTCGTCGTAGGAGGCCTGGCGGGGCTCGAGTGCGCGCACCCGCGCGGCAAGGCCACGCGCCTCGAACTCGCGCGTGAACGCCTCGTGGCGATCGGTTCCGAAAGGGTGGCCCTCCGGAAAGCCGTAGCGCGCGAGACGCTCGCCGGTAACGACCGCTACCTCAGTGCTCATGCCGCCTGTACACTCGCGCGACCCCGGGGAGGCCGCTGGCTCCTCGATCTTTTTGGCTCGCCTTCGCAAAGCCTAGCACAGGGGGGCGAGGAGGCCATTGCGATACTTGAACCCATGGCGCAGTACATCTTCACGATGAATCGGGTATCCAAGGTGGTACCCCCCAAGCGAGTGATTCTGCGCGACATCAGTCTCTCGTTCTTCCCCGGCGCCAAGATCGGCGTGCTCGGACTGAACGGCTCGGGCAAGTCGACGCTGCTGCAGATCATGGCCGGCCTCGATGCCGAGATCGATGGCGAGGCGCGGCCGCAGCCGGGCATTCGGGTTGGCTTTCTGCCGCAGGAGCCCGCGCTCGACCCCGAGAAGGACGTCCGCAGCACCGTGAGCGAGGGCATCGGGGCGACGTTCGCGCTCATCGAGCGTTTCAATCAGGTGAGCGAGCGCTTCGCGGAGCCGCTTTCGGACGAGGAGATGAGCGCGCTGCTCGAGGAGCAGTCGCGACTTCAGGACGCGATCGACGCGGCAGGCGGCTGGGAGCTCGAGCGAAAACTCGACATCGCCGCCGATGCGCTGCGCCTTCCGCCGTGGGAGGCGCAGATCGCGAGCCTCTCGGGAGGCGAGAAGCGCCGCGTCGCGCTCTGCCGGCTGCTGCTCAGCGCACCGGACATGCTGCTGCTCGATGAGCCGACCAACCACCTCGACGCCGAGTCGATCGCCTGGCTGGAGCGCTACTTGGAGCAGTACCCGAGCACGGTGATTGCCGTCACGCACGACCGCTATTTCCTCGACAACGTCGCGGAGTGGATCCTCGAGCTCGACCGCGGGCACGGGATCCCGTGGCACGGCAACTACTCCTCGTGGCTCGAGCAGAAGGAGCAGCGGCTCGCGAACGAGGAGCGCGAGCGCGAGGCGCTGCGCAAGACGCTGCAGCGCGAGCTCGAATGGGTGCGGCAGGGCGTGAAGGCGCAGCAGGCGAAGAGCAAGGCGCGACTGCAGCGCTACGAGGAGCTCGCCTCGCGTGAGTTCCAGGCGCGCAGCGAGACCAACGAGATCTACATCCCCCCGGGTGAGCGGCTCGGGGAGCTTGTGATCGAGGTACAGGGCCTGCGCAAGGGTTACGGGACGCGCCTGCTCATGGATCAGCTCTCCTTCAAACTCCCGCGCGGCGGAATCGCCGGAATCATCGGGCCGAACGGCGCCGGCAAGACGACCCTGTTCCGGATGCTGACCGGCGCGGAGAAGCCCGACGCCGGGGAGATTCACATCGGACCGAGCGCCAAGCTCGCCTACGTGGACCAGGAGCGCCAGGCGCTCGATCCACGCAAGACGGTCTGGGAAGAGATCTCGGGCGGGCTCGACACGATCAAAGTCGGCGGCTACGAGACCTCCTCGCGCGGCTATGTCGGACGCTTCAACTTCAGGGGCACGCAGCAACAGCAGCTGATCGGAGAGATCTCGGGCGGGGAGCGCAATCGCGTGCATCTTGCCAAGGTGCTCAAATCCGGCGGAAACGTGCTGCTGCTCGACGAACCGACCAACGACCTCGACGTGGAGACGCTGCGCGCGCTCGAGGAGGCGCTCACCCACTTCCCCGGCTGCGCAGTCGTCATCTCGCACGACCGCTGGTTTCTCGATCGGATCGCAACCCACATCCTCGCCTTCGAGGGCGACTCGGAGGTGGTCTGGTTCGAGGGCAACTATCGCGAGTACGTCGAGGACTTCAAACGGCGACGCGGGGACGATGCCGCACAGCCTCACCGGATCCGCTACAAGCCCCTCACGCGCTGAGGCGCCGCCTCCCGGCGAGCCGCCGCCGCAACCGGACGGACGCTCCCACTGGGTCGGCCCGCTGCTCGCGCTGGTGGTCTTCGGGCTCGTCGCTTATCTGCTGCACCGGGAGCTGGCGCAGCTTCACGTGCGCAAGGTGCTCGCGCAGCTGCATGCCCTGCCGCGCGGCGCGCTCGAGGCGGCCTTCGCGCTGACGGCCGGCAGCTACTCCGCACTCTGCGGCTACGACGTGCTTGCGCTCGAGTACTTGCGCAAGCGCGTCCCCTTGGCGCGCATCCTGTCCGCGAGCTTCATCGCGAACGCCTTCGGCCACAACCTGGGATTCGGCGCGTTCACGGGCGGGGCGTTTCGCCTGCGCCTCTACGCCTCATCGCGGCTCACCGCAACCGACGTGGCGCTCGTCACCGCCTATACGAGCGTCACGACGGTGCTCGGGCTCGCCGTGCTCGCCGGCTTCTCCTTCCTCAGCGATCCGGCGCGCGCCTCCGCCGCATTGCGCATCCCGCAAGGCGGCTGTCTCGCCGCGGGCGTCGCGCTCGTTGGGACGGTCGTCGCCTATCTCGGGTGGTCCGTATCGCAACGCCTGCGGGTCGAGATCCGCGGCTGGCTGCTGCGCCCGCCGGGAGCGGCGCTCGGGGCCGCGCAGATTCTGCTCGGTACACTCGATCTCGGTTGCACCGCCGCCGTGCTCTGGGCGCTGCTGCCGCAGTCGGCTGCCATCGGCTACGTGAGCTTCGCCGGGCTGTTCGCCGTCGCGATTGCCGCGGGCCTCATCACGCACCTGCCGGGCGGCATCGGCGCCTTCGAGGCCGTGGTCGTATTCGCGCTGCCGCAGGTGCCGCTCGATGCGCTGCTCGGCTCCCTGCTCGCTTACCGTCTGGTGTATTTCCTCGTGCCGCTGCTCGTTGCAACGCTGCTGTTCGGCGCCGAGGAGCTCTGGGCGCAGCGCGCGCGGCTCGCGCAGGCGCGCCGGCGCGCGGCGGGCTTCGTCGCGCCCGCAGTGCCCTCGATCGTCGGAGCCCTCACCTTCATCGCCGGCGCGGTG
>JASHUC010000093.1 GCA_030040235.1 Gammaproteobacteria bacterium
TAGGTCCACGATCAGCTCAACCTCGTAAACGACCGATGCCTATCATACGCCACCTGCCGTTGCAACGCGATGTCGGGACCCGCTTCTGACGGGGGCGTCACAGTCGAGCCGCATCGCTCAAGTCTCGGCAATCCGTGGCTCCTGGGACTGCGCCCCGTATTCATCCAAAGCGACGGCAGGTGACCTGCGCTGGCAAATTGCGGTCGCGAATCCACCTGCGTCGGTGATGCCGATAGCTCCGTACGGCGCGCAGTCCCTTTTTGAGACCTCCCGCCTCATACCATTGTTCCTGGGCGAGACACGGGATCTGTGCACGCAGAAACGCCCTCTTCCATGAAATGCTGCTTCGCAGCCGCGCAAGCTCCTCGAGGCGCAGCGAAACCGGGCAGTCCTGATGCAGCGACCGCCCGGAGGTTCCAATCGCCGCCGTTCGAGTAAAAAATAATTTTAAATCAGTTAGATACCAATCTTTATTCTGGTAAAACATTACGTAAGGCCCTCCCCGCCCCTCCCCGCTCGACCCCACTCCGCGCCTCACGTCCCGCGAGCGCCCGCGGAACGGGACCCGCAGCTGTGCCTGAAGAGCGCGCGCCCCGAGCGTTGTATTCGCTAGAAACTGCGCTATATTTCGCGCCTACGAGCCTGAAGACAGCAGGATTCGTGAAACAACAATAAGGCGTCGGCGGCCGTCCAACGGGGTTCGGTTCCCCGTGCGGCTCCAGCCACCCCCGCCGGCCACAGAGGTCGCTATGAGCACTGCGTGGGATAGATTTCAGGGCGCGACGCTCTCGCTCGCGCGTTCCGGTTCGATCAAGGATCGCTTGAGCGAGGCCTACCGCAGCTATCTCGCCGACATTTCCGAGGATGAGCTGCCGCGCGAGATTCGCGAGGATTTTCGCTGCGTGACCGAGAGCCTCACGCGCGAGCCCCCGATGTTGCGCGGCGAGGATGCCGTGCGCGCCACCATACGGAAGATGTCGAACGAGGAGGCCGATCGCCTCGCGAGCACCGTGGTGCGGATGTTCGCGGCGATTCCGCGCGCCACCTCTCCGCTCGCGAGATCAGCCGCGCAAGTCGTTCCACTCTACCTTGCCGAGACCTCGGTCGCAGGCTCTAGTCGAGCTTGAACTCCACGACGTCCCAGCGCGTCGTCTCCTCGTGACGCGCCTGGCGGCGCACCGCATCGACGAGCGCCCGTTCGTCCCAATCGATGACCTCATCGGCGAGGTCCGATACCGCCTTCGGTACCACCTGACTCGCGCCGAAGCGCTTGAGCAGAATCACCGGCTTGTCGCACGCCTTCGCATAGGCGAGCTGAAAAGTGAGGAGGTCCTGATCACGCTCGTAGAGGCTTGCGAGCGCGATGACGGCCTCGGCCGGTGTGATCTGGCGGCGCAAGTCCTCCTTCAGCGCCTCCTTGCCCCCGGGTGGGCGCTGCTGCGGCGTACTCGAGTTGCGGTAATAGAAGTTGCGGGCACTCTCGAGGTACTCGAAGACGCGCAGATAATCGTCGTTCTCCTCCCACAGGTGCGTGACGAACAGACGGATCGGATTCGCCTGCGACATGGCGGATCTCGCTGCAGCGGGCGCTCGGGGCCCCCTCGGTGGAGTCTCGCACAGCGTGGCGCGCCCGGCAAAGCCGATGCGCTGCAACGCATCGATAGTAGAATGCGGGACGACGCCGAAAATGCCGAAAGCGCCCGCGTTGCGATTAGTCGTTTACAACATCCGTTATGCCACCGGCACCGGGCCCGCCTTCCATCTGCCGATCCCAGGGGCCGGCTACCTGCGCAGCAATCGGCGCATCCTGAGGGGCATCACCGAGTTCTTGCGCGAGGAGCGCCCGGACATTGCAGGGCTCATCGAGGTGGACACCGGCTCGATCCGCACCGGCATGCTCAATCAGGCCGACTATATCGCCCGCGAGCTCGGCCATTACTCCGCTTACGAGTGCAAGTACGGCACGAGCTCGATCAACCAGTTCGTGCCGATCGTGCGCAAACAGGCGAACGCCTTCCTCTCGGCCCCGCACGTCTCGGGCGCGCGCTTCCATTACTTCGACACCGGCATCAAGCGGCTCATCATCGAGCTCGAGCTCGAGCACCTGTGCGTATTCCTGGTGCATCTGTCGCTCAAGTATCGCCAGCGCCAGTCGCAGCTGCGATCCCTCCACGATCTGATCATGCGTTCCCCCAAACCGGTCATCGTCGCCGGCGACTTCAACACCTTCTGGGGCACGCACGAGATCTACCTCTTCATGCGGGCGACCGGCTTGAGAAGCGCGAATGCCGCAGGGCTTCCCTCGTTTCCGGCCCGGGTGCCGCGCATCGAGCTCGACTTCGTCCTGGTGAGCGCCGGCATCGAGGTGACGCGGTTTCAGGTGCCGGACGTGCGTTTCTCGGATCACCGGCCGCTCGTGTGCGATTTCGAGATCAACTCCGAGGCGCAGACCCACCAGAGCGCCGCTTGAACACCGTTCCCTCCCGAGGCTGCGAGGCGGAACCGCAATGAGCACTGCCGCTTGGAAGATCGATCGCGACGCCGATGCGATCGTCTGGCTGACGCTCGACAAGCCCGGCACCTCGGCCAACGTGCTCTCGCGCGAGGTGCTGCAGGACCTGGACCGGATCCTCGAGCCGCTCGCCGCGGAGCCTCCGCGCGGCCTCGTGATTCGCTCGGGCAAGTCGAACGGCTTCATCGCCGGTGCCGACATCAAGGAGTTCACGACGCTCGCGGACTCGCGTGAGGGGTTCGAGCTCGCCCGCGCCGGCCAGGTCGTGCTGGACCATATCGAGGCTTTGCGCTGTCCAACCGTCGCGGCGATACACGGCTTTGCGCTCGGCGGCGGCCTCGAGCTGGCGCTTGCTTGTCGTTATCGAATTGCGGTCAACGACGAACGTCTGGCGCTCGGGTTGCCCGAGGTTCAGCTCGGCATCCATCCAGGATTTGGCGGCACGGTACGCTCGGTGCGATTGCTCG
>JASHUC010000094.1 GCA_030040235.1 Gammaproteobacteria bacterium
CTCACTTGGTTCTACTTCGGCAGCTTTTCGGTGGTGCTCGGCGCCGAGCTCAACGCCGAGATGGAGCACCAGACCGCGGCCGATACGCTCGGGCCTATTCCGGAACGTCGCCGAAGCGAAAACCAGAGATCTCCCAACCCATCATCCGCCCGCCGAAGACCTTGACGCCCCGGTCTTCGCCGGCCGCTCCGGCGGCGACCATGAGCGGCATGAGGTGCTCCTCACGCGGATGCGCGAAACGCGCCGCCGGTGCGCGCGACCAGCCGATGAGTGCGGCGTCGCGAGCCTCGACGTTCGGATCGCACACCGCGCGCTCGAGCCAGTCGTCGAACTGCTTCGACGGGCCGATGCGCGCATTCTCGATCGAGGCGATCTGCAGATTGTGGAAGCTCATGCCGCTGCCGACGATGAGGACACCGCGGCCGCGCAGCGGGGCGAGGGCCGCTCCGATTCGAAGGTGCGCCGCCGGATCCAATCCGCGCTGCAGCGATACCTGCAGCACCGGCACGTCCGCTTTCGGGTAGATGACCTTGAAAGGCACGAACACCCCGTGATCGAGACCTCGCCGCGTCTCCTCGCGGCTGGGAATGCCGGCTGCGCAGAGCAGCGCTCGCACCTCGCGAGCGAGCTGCGGGGCACCGGGCGCCGGGAAGCGGAGCCGATAGGTGTGCTCGGGAAATCCGTAGTAATCGTAAAGGAGCGCGGGATGCTCCTGGGTGTTCACCGCGATCGGATCCTCTTCCCAGTGTCCGGAGATGACGAGCACGGCATCCGGAGTGCGATGCAGCGAGCCGGAGAGCCCGGCGAGCCAGGCCTCGAGCTCCGTCCACGGGTTGGGCGTCGGGTAAGGCCAGTCCATGAAGAAACACGGACCGCCGCCATGGGGAATATAGAACGTTGGGAGCGGTGTCATGATCCGACGACGCGGCGGTACCCGATGAACCGGAGCGGCCGCATGAGGATACTCACATGCCGCCCGATGCCTGTCGCCCTTTTTCGCATCCCGTAGCCGAGTTCCCGCTCTCCGGCGGTATGTCAGCGCGCGCCGCGCGGCCGCCGGTACTCAAGCCCACGGCGCGCCTGCCGATAGGGGGGACTGGAGCGGCGAACGCGTTGTTGACATAGCATCAATGCCACCGGCCCGCCGCAGGGAAACGCCCGGACCCACGAGAAGCCACGGCGGCTTGCTTGCAGCGTGGACTCGGGCCCTCTGGGCTCGGGCGCGCCGCCTGGGCAGGCCGCTGCGCGCGGGTTCGCAGCTCCTCGCGGCAGTGGATCTCCGGCGCGTGGAGGCCGAGCGTCACTGGACTGCGCTCGTCGCGAGCCACAGCGGCATCTCCGTCGCGATCACCGATCGGCAACACCGGATCCTCTGGGTGAACGAGACCTTCACGCGCCTCACCGGCTATGCGGTGGAGGAGGCGCGTGGGCGCACCCCGGGGGAGCTGCTGTTCTTCGCCGGGACGGACATGGGGCCGGTGACGCGCGCGCGGGAACTCTATGCGCAGAAATCGGGCGCGCGATTCGAGGCGCTGATTCGCGCGCGCGACGGGCGCGAATGCTGGCTCGAGGCCGACGTGCAGCCGATGTTCGGTGGGGGCGGTGAGGTGGAAGGCTACATCGCGATCCATCGCGACGTGAGCGAGCAGGTGCGCGTGCGCGAGGCGATGAGCCTCAGCGAGCATCGCATGCGAATGATGATGGAGGGCGCGAATCTCGGCACCTGGGAGCTCGACGTGGCGCGCAACTCCGTCACGGTGAACGAGGCATTCTGGAAGATGCTCGGGTACCTGCCGAACGAGCTCGTTCTCGATCCCGCGGAGCTGCGCGAGCTCTGCCACCCTGATGATCGCGCGGAGGCCGACCGGGCAGTGGGGGCGGTGCTCGCCGGCCGCGCGGCGCTGTTCCGCGGCTCTCACCGGCTGCGGGCGCGGGACAGCACGTGGCGCTGGGTGCTCGGCGCCGGGGGGGTTCTGGAGCGCGCGGCGGACGGCACGGCGCTCAGATTGTTCGGTGTGCAGCTCGATGTGACCGAGCAGCGCCGGGCCGACGATGAGCGGCGCCGGGCGGCCGAGAGCCTGGCGGTCATCGCCGCGAACGTTCCAGGCATGATCTTTCAATGGCGGCTCGAGGCCGACGGCGGGGCGCCGAAGTTCCTCTACGCAAGCCCCGGTGCACGCGACCTCTACGGGGTGAGTCCAGAGGAGCTCATGAGCGATGATCGGAGCATGTCCGACTTTCTCGTGAATCCGGAGGAAAACACCCTCGACTACGCCGCCATGCTGCATTCGGCCGCGACGCTCACTCCCTGGCACGCCGAGCACCGCTTGATCACCTCCGAAGGGGAGCTGCGCTGGCTCGAGGCGAATGCGATCCCGCAGCGCAACCCCGACGGCAGCACGACGTGGACCGGGTACGTCAACGATGTGACGAGACGCAAGCTCGCCGAGCAGGAGCTGCGGGTGAGCGAGGAGAAGCTGCGCAGCCTCTATGACCTCTCGCCGCTCGGCATCGCCCTGAGCGACAGCGAGGGGCGTTTCCTGCAGACCAACCACGCGATGGAGGTTATTACCGGGTATACGCGCGAGGAGCTCGCCGGCACCGATTGGTGGGACTGGGTGGTCGATGGCGGCAACGAGGAGCAGCGTCAGCGTATCGAGCGCCTGATGCGCAGCGGACGTTTCGGTCCGCTCGAGAAGGAGCTCACGCGCAAGGACGGCGCGCAGATTCCCGTCCAGATCACCGGCATCATGGTGACGGCGAGCGACGGCACGCGGCTCACGTGGTCGATGGTCGAGGACATCACCGACCGCAAGCGCGCCGAACAGCGCATCTCCTTCCTCGCATACCACGACCCCCTCACCGGCCTCGACAACCGTCTGGGCCTGAAAACGCGACTCGCCGAGGTGCTCGCGGCCGCCGGCGCCGGCGGGGGTCGCGTCGCGGTGATGATGATCGACCTCGATCGCTTCAAGGCCATCAACGACAGCCTGGGCCACGATGCCGGCGATCGGGTGATCGCCGATCTGGCGCGCAGGATTCGCGGCACCGTGCGCGAGGGCGACATCGTCGCCCGACTCGGCGGCGATGAGTTCGTCGTCGTGCTGAGCCAGCTGCGAGCGGACACACAGATCGAGGCGGTGATCGGCAAGATCTTCGAGCAGCTTCGCGGCCGCATCGAGCTCGAGGGCGGCTCGGTTCACGTGACGGTGAGTGCCGGCGTCAGCGTCTTCCCCGGCGACGGTCTCGACGGGCAGACGCTGATGAAGCGAGCCGACATCGCCATGTATGCGGCGAAGGCTCGCGGGCGCGACCTGTATCAGATCTACCAGCCCGCCATGACGGCGATGGCCGACCAGCGGCTCATCCTCGAGACGGAGCTGCGCGATGCGCTCGCCGAAGGCCAGTTCGTGCTGCATTACCAGCCGCAGATGGACACCCTCACGGGGCGTCCGACGGGCGTCGAGGCGCTGCTGCGCTGGCAGCATCCGGTGCGCGGCCTGATTCCACCGGCGCTGTTCATTCCGATCGCCGAGGAAACGCGGCTCATCGAGCGCATCGGCGAGTGGGCCCTCGGGACGGCCTGCCGCGAGATGCGGGCCTGGCTCGATGCGGGCGGCGAGCCGCTCACCGTCGCCGTCAATCTCTCCCCGCTTCAGTTCACGCGTGAGGATCTCTGTGAGCGCATCGCCAGCGCGCTTGCCACCAGCGGTTTGCCGCCGCGGCTGCTCGAGCTCGAGATCACCGAGTCGGCGGCCATGAGCGCACCCGATGTGGCGGCGCGCAGCCTCGCTCGCCTCAAGCAGCTCGGGGTCTCACTCGCGATCGACGACTTCGGGACCGGCCACTCCTCGCTCGCGCGGCTCAAGATGTTCAACGTCGATCGGCTGAAGATCGATCAGTCGATCGTCACCGACTGTGCCGCCGACCCCTACGATGCGGCGCTCTGCCGGGCGACTATTGCCCTCGGGCGAGCGCTCGGGCTCGAGGTGGTCGCCGAGGGCGTGGAGACGCCCGAGCAGTGGCAATTTCTCGCCCAGGAGCATTGCACCTCCGTGCAGGGCTACCTGTTTGCACCGCCGATGGGGCCGCCCGAGGTCTTCGAGTTCCTGCGGACGACGCTCGCGGCACCGCGCCTGCGCACCGTCCCGGGCAGAACGCGCACCGGGCGCTGAGCTCACCCCCGTTCGAGCGCCCGCTTGACTTGGGGCCGCACCGTCTCGATAGTTCCTTCTCATGGTCCAACCGGAGCGTGCCGTGCGTGGCGCCGAGGGCCGGCGCATCGTCGAGGGATCGATCAACTACGCCGCGCCGATGCGCGTGAGGCCGCGGTTCTACGCGAACGACCACTCCCGGGACGTGCTCGAGCTCGAGGCGCGAACGGTTCAAATCGAAGACGCCCGGGCAGGCGCCCAGGCACCCTCGCTCGGTTGCGAAGGCATCGCGCTCGTGCGGCACCGAAGCGCCGTCGGGGATTTCCGCAACCCGATCGAGGTCGCCGCCCTGCACCCGCGGGAGATCGAGCAGCTGGTCCTCGGACTCTCCGGAGCCGATGCGGCCGTTGTCACCGGAGCGGGCGTTCTGCGGTTCGGGGAGCGCTCACCCGAGAGCGGGCGGCTCAACAATTCGCGCCCGGCGCGTTTCATTCACGTCGACTGCTCCGATGCCACGGCCGCCCAGTTCGCCGAGCGCTCCCGGCCGAAGAGCGAACGGCGGGTGCGGCGCTTCGCCCATTACAACGTATGGCGGACGTTCTCTCCGCCGCCGCAGGATGTGCCGCTCGCGGTATGCGATGCACGCACGCTCGAGGCCGGCGACCGGGTGCCCGCCGATGCCGTCTTCGATGTGGCCGGCCAGCCGGAGTGGTCCTTCGAGGGGCTCGTCATTCGGTTCAATCCCGGGCACCGCTGGCTCTACTTCTCCAACATGACGCGCGACGAGGCGCTCGTGTTCAAGACCCACGACTCCTCGCCCGATGCGCCGAGTCAGGTGCCGCACAGCGCTTTCGATGATCCGAGCTGCCCGCCGAATGTTCCGCCGCGAGCGAGCATCGAGATGCGAGCGGCCGCGTACTGGTTCGAGTAGAGGCGCGAGGCGCTATTTCGTTCATTAACGTACGTCTAACGGATTCGGAAACCGTACGTTACTCGCGAAAAGCCCGGACGTGGGTCAGGCTCGCGACCCTTGTGCGGCCTCCAGGGAGAGCCGCCACTCCTGCGAAAGGGTCCGGCCACGTGCTCGAGCAGAACCTGACGCGGTGGGCGAAATACCAGGCGCCGCGGTTGGGAACGCTCATCGTCTGCGCGGTGTACGCGTGCCCGCCTGGATCGAAGGCTCCGATCCAAGCGCCGGGGGCGGACGCCCCACAGCAGTGCAGTGCCGCCGGGCCGCAGGTCGCCAGCTCTTCGCCCCAGGACCCCGCCGCACCGCCGTCACAGAGTCCCGGCGCCGCGCTCGCTCGTCAGGACCCGCAACCGAAAGCATCCAAGCCGACCGGTGAGCCCCTGCAGGAGGTGACGGTGACCGCACAGCGCCTGAACCTGATCGGCCTTGCGACGACGGCCAGCGAGGGCGTGGTCGTGAATAGCGAGATCATCCTCGCCCCGGCCTACCGGCCCGGCCAGGTGCTCGAGACGGTGCCGGGCCTGGACGTCACCACGCACAGCGGGGAGGGCAAGGCGAACCAGTATCTGATGCGCGGCTATAACCTCGACCACGGCACCGATCTGGCGGTGTTCGTCGACGACATGCCCATCAACGAGCCCACCCACGCTCACGGGCAGGGGTACGCCGACATCAACTTCATGATCCCCGAGCTCGCGACCAACATCAGCTATACCAAAGGCACCTACTACGCCAACGAAGGGGATTTCGCCTCCGTCGGCTCGGTGCACATCAATTATCTCGACACGATTCCCGATCAGGTCGCGGTGAGTGGCGGTACAGAGGACTTTCAGCGCTATTTTGCGGCCGGCTCCACGCCGCTCGGCAGCGGTAACCTGCTGGGCGCGCTCGAGGTCCAGCACTACGATGGGCCCTGGACGATTCCGGGCGATCAACGCAAGGTCAACATGGTGCTGCGCTTCAGCGAAGGCGACGCTCAGGACGGCTATACGCTGACCGCGATGTTCTATCACGATCTGTGGAATGCGCAGACCGACCAACCCGAGCGAGCGCTCACCGAGGATCTGATCTCCTCTCGCTGGAGCGAGCTCGATCCGTCGGACGCGGGCTATGCGCAACGCTCGAGCCTTTCGTGGATGTATCACGAAGCGCTCGGCGAGGGGGTGCTCACGGCCAACGCCTACGTGATCAGCAATCACCTCACGCTCTGGAATGACTTCACGCATTTCCTGGTTGACCCCGTCAACGGCGACCAGGAAGAGCAACACGAAGACCGCACCACGGTCGGAGGCGACACGACCTACGGCTGGACGACGCAGATCGGAGGCATCGGCAACGACTGGCTGGCCGGCGTGCACAGCCGCTTCGACTACAACGACGTTGAGCGCATACCGACCGAGGATCGCATCCCACTGACGGCCGCACAGCTCGCGGCCGTCGATTACCCCTCGTACTACACCGAGAGCGACACCGTGCGCCTGAGCAGCGTCGCGGGCTTCGTGCAGGCGACCACTCACTGGACGGACTGGTTTCGCTCGGTGCTCGGCTTCCGGGAAGACTACATGTATGGCAGCGATACCGGCACCTGGTACGGTACGGCGAGCCGGACTCTGCCCGAGCCGAAGGCGAGCCTGATCTTCCGAGCGGCCCGGGATACGGAGCTTTACTTAAGCT
>JASHUC010000095.1 GCA_030040235.1 Gammaproteobacteria bacterium
TCCTCGTTCTGACGGTCCTCTACTGGTCGATCGCGGCCCCCCGCGCCGGCGGGCTCACCCTCGGGTTCGCCTCCGGACTCACCCTCGATGTATTTCGTGGCGCAGTTCTCGGACAGCATGCGCTCGCGCTCACCACGATCACCTATGTGGCCGTGCGCGAGCACCAGAGGATCCGCTCCAAGCCTGCGTTCCAGCAGAGCCTCATCGTGCTCGCCGCGCTCGCCGTGTACGAGTTCATCGTGTTCGCGATCGACGGCTGGAGTGGCCATCCGGTCACCAATCCACTGCGCTGGGTTCACGTCGTGACGGGGGCGATCGTCTGGCCCCTCGCCACGGCGGTGCTCGAGAGAAGTCATGGGCCGCGATAGTCGAAGCGTGCGGATCAAGGACCACTGGAGCGAGCAGCGTATGTTCGAGCGCCGCTCGCTGCTGGCGGGCGCGCTCATCGCGATCGCCACCCTCGCGCTCGGCGGCCGGCTGTTTCTCCTGCAGGTGGTGCGGCACGACTACTATTCCCAGCTCTCGCAGGGCAACCGAGTGCGCGTGGAGCCGATCCCGGCCGCGCGTGGGCTCATGTTCGACCGCAACGGCGTCGTGCTCGCGAGCGGTCAGCCCGCCTATCAGCTCGAGCTGGTGCGCGAGGAGGTGCCGAACCTCGCCTCGACGCTGCACCGCCTCGCCGGGATCAGGCTGCTCTCCACCGATGAGATCCCCGAGGTGCGCCGGACGATCCTGTCGCGGCGCAGCTTCGACAGCGTGCCGATCCGGCTGCGCATGTCGGATGAGGATGCCGCGCGCTTTGCCGTCCACCGGTTCGAGTTTCCCGGCGTGGACATCAAGACGCGCCAGACGCGTCTCTATCCGTACGGGGAGCTCGCGGTACACGCGATCGGCTATGTCGGTGCGCTCAGCGCGCAGGATCTCTCGCACGTAGACAACGCCGCTTACGCCGGCACGACGCTCATCGGCAAGGTCGGCGTCGAGGCGGCCTACGAGGGCAAGCTCCACGGCACCAACGGTTTTCGCGAGGTGCTCGTCAACGCCCAGGGGCGCTCGGTCGACAAGCTCGGCGCGCTGACACTGCAGCTGCGCACCCAGGCGCCGGTCGCCGGCGACAACCTGGTGCTCGCCCTCGACCTGAAGACTCAGGAGGCCGCCGAGCAGGCGCTCGGTGAGCGCCGCGGCGCCGTCGTCGCGCTCGATCCGCGCAACGGCGACGTTCTCGCGATGGTGAGTCACCCGGCCTTCGATCCCAACCTGTTCGCGCGCGGCCTCACCTCGGCGGAGTACGCCGCGCTTGCCGACAACATCGACAGGCCGCTCCTCAATCGGGCGCTGCGCGGACTGTACCCCTCGGGCTCGACGATCAAGCCCTCGCTCGCGCTCGCCGCGCTCTATGATCATGCCGTCGATCCGAATCAGAAGGTCTTCTGCAACGGGGTCTTCCGTCTGCCGGGCTGGCGCCACGTGTGGCGGGCGGACAAGGACGATCCACGCGGCTGGGTGGACCTCGCGGAGGCGATCTCCCGCTCCTCCGACATCTATTTCTATGGTCTCGCGGAGAAGCTCGGCATCGACCGGATCGACGCTTTCCTCGGGCCGCTCGGGTACGGCCGGTTGACCGGCATCGATATCGGCGGGGAGAAGCCCGGCCTGTTGCCCTCGCCGGCCTGGAAACGCACGGCATTCAAACGCCCCGAGGACCAGGTGTGGTTCCCTGGCGAGACGGTCAACATGGGTCTCGGGCAGGGCTACCTGCTCGTGACGCCGCTGCAGCTCGCGCACATCACCGGGGTGATCGCCGAGCGGGGCCAGAGCTTTCGGCCGCGGCTCGTCAAGGGTATGCGCGACCCCGAGGGCCGCGTGCGCTGGCTCACTCCAGTGGAGGACAAGCCGATCCTCGGGGTTCCGGATGCCGACTGGACGTTCGTGATCAATGCGATGATCGGCACGACGCGTTGCGCCCAGTACTGCGGCACGGCCGCGCGCGAATTTCTCAAGACCCCCTACACGGCCGCCGGCAAGACCGGAACGGCGCAGCGGTTCACCGTCGCCCAGAACGCCAAGTACAACGAGAAGATGGTGCCCGAGCGCCTGCGCGATGATGCCTGGTTCGTCGCCTTTGCCCCGGCCGAGGCGCCGCGCATCGCCGTCGCCGTGCTCGTCGAGAACGCCGGCTTCGGAGCGAGCTTCGCTGCGCCCGTGGCGCGCAAGGTGCTGGATGCCTACCTGCTGGGTCCCGACGGCAAGCTCAAACCCGCCGACTCCGGCAGCGCGAGCCCACAGAGCTCGCAGACCCAGACGGCGCAGACTGCCGATACGCGCGGCCTGCAGGTCGCCGCTCGGGCGGCCGGGCAGACCGAGGAAGCGCGATGATCTACGAGGGGCTCACCGACTCCTCGCGGGCGCGGCGCACCCTCACCGGCACCGCGCGCATGCTGCTGGCCCTGAAGCTCGATGGGCCGCTGCTCATCGGGCTCTCCCTGATCGCCGTGTACGGACTGTTCGTGCTCTACAGCGCCTCGGGTCAGAGCCTCGCAACCGTCATGCGCCAGGTGGGCCACCTCTCGATGGGCGCGGCGGCGATGCTCGCCCTCGCGCAGCTCAATCCCAATTACCTGCGGCGCATCTCCCCGTGGCTCTACGCCCTCGGCATCGTGCTGCTCGCCGTGGTCGGCGCCATCGGCTACATCGGCAAGGGCGCGCAGCGCTGGCTCGACCTCGGATTCATACGCTTTCAACCCTCGGAGCTCATGAAGCTCGCCGTGCCGATGATGTGCGCGTGGTATCTGCACGAGCGGCCGCTGCCGCCGAGCATCCCCTCGCTCCTGCTGCTCACCATCGTGATCCTGCTTCCCTCCGGACTCGTCGTGCTGCAGCCCGATCTCGGGACCGGTGCGCTCATCATGACGGCAGGCGCGCTCGTCGTGGTGATGGCGGGACTGCAGGTGCGCATCATGGCGGCCCTCAGCGCGCTCGCCGCGGTGGCCGGCTGGGTGGGATGGCACTTCATGCACGGCTATCAAAAGGAGCGCGTGCTCACGTTCATGAACCCCCAGAGCGATCCGCTCGGGGCGGGCTATCACATCATCCAGTCAACCATCGCGATCGGCTCTGGAGGGGTATTCGGCAAGGGTTGGATGAACGGCAGCCAGGCGCAGCTCGACTTTCTTCCCGAGCGCTCGACCGACTTCATTTTCGCGGTGATCGGGGAGGAGTTCGGCATGCTCGGCCAGATTCTGCTGCTACTCCTTTATGCCTTCGTCGTGGGACGGGCGCTCTACCTCGCGACGCAGACGCAGGACACCTTCGCGCGGCTCCTCGGCGGCAGCCTTGCGCTCACCTTCTTCGTCTACGTGTTCATCAACACCGGAATGGTGAGCGGTCTTCTCCCGGTGGTCGGGGTGCCGCTGCCGCTCGTCAGCTACGGCGGCAGCTCGATGGTGACCCTGCTCGCCGGCTTCGGTATTCTCATGTCGCTCTACTCACATCGGAGGCTCGTCGGCGCGTAGTGGAGATTCGGCCTCTGGCGGCGCTCGCCGCCTGCATCGCTCTTGTGGGAGCAACGCCTGCGGCACACGCGGCGATCCAGGGCTTCGACCTCAAGCGACCCGAGATCCGCCGCTTCGTCCGCGAGGTGGCGCGGCGCGATGCGCTCAGCCGCCGCAGAATCCTGCGTCTGCTCGCCAGGGCGCACCCGCAGCCGCAGATCATCGATCAGATGAACCGTCCGCCCGAACGGGTGCTCCAGTGGTGGGAGTACCGCCAGATCTTTCTCACTCCCAAGCGTATCGACGCCGGGGTGCAGTTCTGGCTGGAGCATCGGGCGGTTCTCGAGCGGGTGGCGAGCGAGCAGGGCGTGCCGCCCGAATACCTGGTGGCGATCCTCGGCTGTGAGACCCTGTACGGCCGTCAGACCGGCAGCGACCGCGTGCTCGATACGCTCGCGACCCTGGCCTTCGACTATCCGCCGCGCGAGCGCTACTTCCGCGGCGAGCTCGAGCAGTTCCTGCTGCTGGTGCGCGAAGACCATCTCAATCCACTGGCGGTGAAGGGCTCGTACTCCGGAGCGATGGGGGCCCCGCAGTTCATGCCCTCGACGTACCGGCGCTATGCGGTGGACGAGAGCCACGACCACCGGCCCAACCTCTGGGACGACTGGGCGGATGTGTTCGCAAGCATCGCGAACTACCTGCGCCAGAACGGCTGGCAGCCCGGTGAGCCCGTGCTCGCCGAGGCACGGCTCGATCCCGATCCGAGCTTTCAGCTCGACGCGCACGGGGTGGTCACCGGCACGCTCGATGAGCTCAATGCGCAAGGGGTGCACGTGAGCCTGGCGTTACCCGGCACGACGCCTGCCCTGCTGGTCTCCTCGCAGGAGGCGGACGGACCCGCTTACCACGTCGCGTTCGGCAATTTCCGCGCGATCATGCGCTACAACCGCAGCGTCCTCTACGCGATGGCCGTCGACGAGCTCGCGCGCAGCATCGCCGAGCGCGTGCACGAGACCCCACCGGTCGAGCGCGCAACGCAAGCCACCGCCGGCGCCCCGCCCACCTGATGCATTCCAAGGGAGCTCTAAGGTGCGCGCTCGTGCTCCCCGCGGCGTGCGCGCTCGCGCTTGCCGGCTGTTCCCTCCTCGGACCGCGTCCGAGCGCCCCTCCGGCGCGCATCGTGCAGCCCCCGCCCCCGCCGAGCGTGCTGAGCGTTCCCGACGCCATCCCGCGGCCCGAGCCGCGCAGCAAGCTCGGCAACCCGCCGTTCTACGATGTGCTCGGGCATCGCTACTTCGTGCTCGCAAGCGCCGAGGGCTACCTCGAGCGCGGCGTCGCCTCGTGGTACGGTCCGGGCTTCCATCGCTTGCGCACCGCCACGGGGGAGCCGTACGACATGTACGGCATGACGGCCGCGCACAAGACGCTGCCGCTGCCCTGCTACGTGCGGGTCACGAACCTGCGCAACGGGCGCAGCGTGGTCGTGCGCGTGAACGATCGCGGTCCGTTCGTCGCGAACCGGCTCATCGATCTGTCCTACACCGCAGCGGCCAAGCTCGACATGCTGCGCGACGGCACGGCCCTCGTCGAAGTGCGCGCGATCACCCCTGGCGAGCCCGAAAGCCAGGTGCTCACGCGCGCCTCGGAAACCCCGCCGCCCGAGCTCTACGTGCAGGTCGGGGCATTCTCGGAGGAGCAGAATGCGTGGCGGCTCTTCGAGCGGCTGCGCGCCGCCGGGTTCGCGAATGCCTTCGTGCTCGCGCGCCCCGAGAAGAGCCGCCTGTACCGCGTGCGCCTCGGGCCGGTCGCAGGCGTCACGCAGTATGATGAGCTCGTCGCGCGACTCGAGAAATTCGGGATCACCGATCCACGCCTAACGTATGACTGAACGGCGTACGCTCCAGGAGTCCTCGTGGCCGACCCATTCCCGATTTGTTATTTGAACGGCGAGTATCCTCCGCTGCGCGAGGCGCGCATCTCGCCGCTCGACCGCGGCTTCCTGTATTCCGACGGCGCCTACGAGCTCACGCCCGTCTATGGTGGGCGGCCGTTTCGCTTCCGCGAGCATTGCGCGCGGCTC
>JASHUC010000096.1 GCA_030040235.1 Gammaproteobacteria bacterium
TCGCGGCCGTGTCCAGGGTGACCGACCCCGACTGGGTGCGATCGAACTTGCCGCGCCACCAGGAGATCGCCTGGATGTGCGGCGCCGCGAAGCTCACATAGGTGTGCATCAGGTCCAGCTTGTAGGTTTGCGGCTCGGCACGTGCCGGCAGAACCGCGGCCAGGCTCATCATCACGGCGAGCGCCAGGATCGGTCTCATCGACTCCCTCCTTCACAAGGGTCGGTAATGTCCAGCTGCTGTCCGGCATTTTCGCTCATGCGGGGCTCGACGCGTATATCAAGGTGCATGCGCGGGTGTTTACGACGGGGTAGCACAAGCGTAAAATAAGCGGTTTAACTTGCTGGTCCCCCAGCGCGGGCACTCCGAACGAGCGATGCGCATCCTGCAAGAGGCCTTGACCTTCGATGATGTCCTCTTGGTTCCGGCCTACTCGGAAGTGCTGCCGCGCGAGGCAGACCTCTCCACTCAGCTGAGCCGGCGCATCCGGCTGAACCTTCCGCTCGTCGCCGCCGCCATGGACACGGTCACCGAGGCGCGGCTCGCCATCACGATCGCCCAGGAAGGCGGCATCGGCATCATCCACAAGAGCATGTCGATCGAGGCACAGGCAGGTGAGGTCGGGCGCGTCAAGAAATTCGAAAGCGGCGTCATCAAGGACCCGATCACCGTCTCGCCCGAGACGACCATCCGCCAGGTGCTCGAGCTCACGCGGGCGCGCGGAATCTCCGGCGTGCCGGTCGTCCTCGGCAAGAAAGTGGTCGGTATCGTCACGCATCGCGACATGCGCTTCGAGGAGAAGCTCGACGCACCGGTCTCGAGCGTCATGACGCCGAAGGAACGTCTGGTGACCGTGCGCGAGAACGCTCCGAAGCAGGAAGTGCTCGCGCTCCTGCACCGCCACCGCATCGAGAAGGTGCTGGTCGTCAACGGGGATCACGAGCTGAAGGGGATGATCACCGTCAAGGATTTCCAGAAGGCGACGGAGTTTCCGCGGGCCTGCAAGGACGAGGGGGGGCGGCTGCGCGTCGGTGCGGCGGTCGGCACCACTCCGGACACCCTCGATCGGGTGGCGGCGCTGCGCGATGCGGGCACCGATGTGATCGTCGTCGATACCTCGCACGGGCATTCGCGCGGCGTGATCGAGATGGTCGCGCGCATCAAGCACCGCTGGCCGGACGAGCAGGTGATCGCGGGCAACGTCGTGACTCCCGAGGCGGCGCGTGCCCTGATCGAATCGGGCGCGGACGGCCTGAAGGTCGGCATCGGCCCGGGCTCGATCTGCACCACGCGGGTGGTGGCGGGCGTCGGTGTGCCGCAGATCTCGGCAGTTGCGAATGTCGCCGAAGCTCTGAAGGGCACCGATGTACCGGTGATCGCCGACGGCGGCATTCGATTCTCGGGGGACATTGCCAAAGCGATCGCCGCCGGAGCGCATTCGGTCATGATCGGCAGCCTGTTTGCCGGGACCGAGGAGTCCCCGGGCGAGGTGGAGCTCTATCAAGGGGCCTCGTACAAAACCTATCGCGGCATGGGCTCTCTCGGGGCCATGGCCGATCGCTACGGCTCGGCGGACCGGTATTTCCAGGACACGACCACCGAGCTCGAGAAGCTCGTCCCCGAAGGCGTCGAGGGCCGCGTGCCCTACAAGGGAAGCCTGGTCGCGATCCTGCAGCAGCTTGCCGGCGGACTACGCGCCGCGATGGGCTACACCGGCAGTCAGAACATCGATGCGATGCGTACGCGGCCGACCTTCGTGCGCGTGACCGCGGCAGGTGTGCGGGAAAGCCACGTGCACGACGTTGCGATCACCAAAGAGGCGCCGAACTACTCCGCCTCCTGAAGGCCATGGCGAACGTGGCACTTCCGGCCAATCCCCCTCATCCGGACATCCACGCCGATCGCATCCTGATCCTCGACTTCGGCGCGCAATACACTCAGCTCATCGCCCGCCGCGTGCGCGAATGCGGCGTGTACTGCGAGATCCATCCGTGGGACTTCCGCGACGAGCAGGTGCGCGCGTTCGCCCCACGGGGAATCATTCTCTCGGGCGGTCCCGAATCGGTGACCGACGCGCAGCCGCCGCGCGCGCCGGATGCCGTGTTCGCACTCGGCGTGCCCGTGCTCGGCATCTGCTACGGCATGCAGACCATGGCGCAGCAGCTCGGCGGCCGCGTCGCCCCCGCCAGCGCGCGCGAATTCGGCTATGCGGAGGTCATGGCGACCGGAGGCTGCCGCCTCCTCGATGAGATCGAAGACCGCCGCGATGCCGCGGGGCGGCGCATCCTCGATGTGTGGATGAGTCACGGCGATCGGGTCGAGGTGCTTCCACCAGGCTTCAGCGCCGCCGCCGCGACCGGCCACGCCCCGCTGGCGGCGATGAGCGATGAGCGGCGCCGGTTCTACGGCGTGCAGTTTCACCCCGAGGTGACGCATACACGCCAAGGCGCACGCATTCTCGAGCGCTTCGTGCGCGAGATCTGCGGGTGCGATGCGCTCTGGAGCGTCGGCAACATCATCGACGATGCGATCGAGCGGGTGCGGGCGCAGGTCGGTACCGGACGCGTGCTGCTCGGACTTTCGGGCGGAGTCGACTCCTCGGTTGTCGCCGCGCTCCTGCACCGCGCGATCGGTGACCAGCTCGTGTGCGTGTTCGTCGACCACGGCTTGCTGCGGCTCGGGGAAGCCGACCAGGTGATGCAGACCTTCGCCGGACATCTCGGCGTGCGGGTGATCCGCGCGGATGCGAGTGCGCGCTTCCTGAGCGCCCTCGCCGGAGTCTGCGATCCGGAGGCGAAGCGCAAGGTGATCGGCCGCGTGTTCGTCGAGGTGTTCGAGGAGCAGGCCAAAAGGCTCGAGGGCATCGGCTTTCTCGCCCAGGGCACCATCTATCCCGATGTGATCGAGTCCGCGGGGGCACGCACCGGCAAGGCACACGTCATCAAATCGCATCACAACGTCGGTGGCCTTCCCGCGCAGATGCGCCTTGCGCTCGTCGAGCCGCTGCGCGAGCTCTTCAAGGACGAGGTGCGGCGTTTGGGACTCGAGCTCGGTCTGCCGCGCGAGATGGTATTCCGTCACCCCTTCCCCGGTCCGGGTCTCGCGGTGCGCATTCTCGGTGAGGTGCGCGAGGAATACGCGGAGCTCTTGCGCAAGGCCGATGCGATCTATATCGAGGAGCTGCGCAAGCACGGCCTCTACGACCGCACGAGCCAGGCGTTTGCCGTCTTTCTGCCGGTGCGCTCGGTCGCGGTGATGGGCGACGGCCGCCGCTACGATTACGTGATCGCGCTACGTGCGGTGGAGACGGTCGACTTCATGACCGCGCACTGGGCGCACCTGCCGTACGAATTTCTCGATCAAGTCTCGCGGCGGATCGTGAACGAGGTGCCGGGCGTCTCGCGCGTGGTGTACGACATCTCCGGGAAGCCGCCGGCCACTATAGAGTGGGAGTAGTTGCAACACGTATAAAACATTTACATAACAATCACTTATCGATATACGCGACATACCCGTGAGATACCCGTCCTCAATGGCTTAGGTTATAGTCGTGCCCGCCGACATTCCCGTAGGGACGGATGTTTCAGCCGATGGCACGGGTATCTCCGAAGACAGACCGGGCTAATTCCTCGCCAACCCGCCCATATGAGGCACGACGCGACTATGGAACGCGACGCGCGGAGCGGAACAAGCAGCTGCTGAGATTCGGCAGAACGACGGCTACGATCTACCGGCGAGCCGACGTTGCGAACAGCAGCT
>JASHUC010000097.1 GCA_030040235.1 Gammaproteobacteria bacterium
CATCAACCGGTGAGAGTTCTCAACAGGTTCGAGTAATCCTCGCTCATGCGCTGCTCGATGCCGCGCAGCTCCCTGATGCGTTTGCACGCATGCAGCACCGTGGTGTGATCGCGTCCGCCGAAGGCATCACCGATCTCCGGCAGGCTGTGGCTGGTGAGTTCCTTCGCGAGCGCCATGGCGACTTGCCGCGGCCGTGCGACCGAGCGATTGCGCCGCTTGGAGAGCAGATCCGCCATGCGCACCTTGTAGTAGTCCGCAACGGTCTTCTGAATATTCTCGATCGTAACGAGCTTCGCTTGCAGCTGCAGCAGATCCCGCAGCGCCTCCTTGGTGAACTCGAGCGTGATCGCATGCCCCGTGAAGCGGGAATTGGCGATCACCCGGCGCAACGCGCCTTCGAGCTCGCGCACGTTCGAGCGGATGCGCTTGGCGATGAAGAACGCCACCTCTTCCGGAAGCGTCACGCTCGCGGCCTGCGCCTTGGTCATGAGGATCGCGACGCACGTCTCGAGCTCCGGAGGCTCGATGGCGACGGTCAGTCCCCAGCCGAACCGCGACTTCAGCCGTTCCTCGAGCCCGTCCACCTCCTTCGGGTAGCGGTCGCAGGTCAGGATGACCTGGTGCTGTCCCTCGAGGAGCTCGTTGAAGGTGTGGAAGAACTCCTCCTGTGAGCGCTCCTTACCCGCGAAGAATTGAATGTCGTCGATGAGCAGCGCATCGAGCGAGCGGTACGCGGTCTTGAACTCGTTCATCGAGTTGTGCTGCAGGGCGCGCACCATGTCGCTCACGAAACGCTCCGAGTGCACGTACGCAACGCGCGCTTCGCCATCGCGTACGCGTACCAGATGCGCAACGGCGTGCATCAGGTGCGTCTTGCCGAGTCCGACGCCGCCGTAGATGAAGAGCGGGTTGTAGGCGCGCCCCGGATTCTCGGCGACTTGCTGCGCGGCGGCCTTTGCGAGCTGATTGCTCTTGCCTTCGACGAAAGTCGCGAAACAGAAGTCAGGATTGAGACGCGCGCCGACGACCAGACCTTCCGCGCGGTGCGATTTCGCGGCCGAGGCGGGGGCCTGCGATGCAGCCGTTTTGCTGCGCGAGCCGACTTCGACGGTGACGATCGGCGCGCCGCCCGTGGACTCGTCGCGCAGCAGCTCCCCGAGCCGCGTGAGGAGGTTCGCGTTCACCCAGTCGACGACGAAGCGATTGGGCGCGAGCAGCTTCAATGCGCCCGCACCCTCGATGGCCTGCAACGGACGCACCCAGGTGTTGAACTGCTGCTCGGGCAGCTCGGCTTCGAGCGTGCTCATGCAACGAGACCACAGCGAGGCCTCCACGAGCATTGCCTCCCGCGACGATCCGAAACGGCTTGAGGAAAGGGAGGCGCAGTCTATACCTCGCGTGGGCCTACCTGAAGAGCGTTCGTATTGACACCCTGCACGTGGACGGCTTAGCCTTGCGCCCCCTTTTGGTGGGGCGGACGACGGCGGCCCGCTTGAAGTCTGCCCCGATGTCACCATGAAAAGAACCTACCAGCCGAGCAAGCTGCGCCGTAAACGCACGCACGGATTCCGCGCGCGGATGGCAACGAGCGGTGGCCGCCGGGTCTTGAGCCGGCGGCGAGCCAAGGGCCGCAGGAAGCTCATTCCCTAAGCGCGCCTTAAGCCGGAGCTGCAGGTGTCATCGCGAGGCGCGCGCGCCGGAGCCCTGCGCTTCCCGGCGTCGCGGCGGCTGCGCCGGAAAATAGAGTTCGATTCCGTCTACGCTCGCGGGCGGCGTCTGGGCGATCGCTTCTTCGCGGTCACGGCGAGCCCGAACGGGACGGGAGCGGCGCGGCTCGGGCTCTCGGTCGCCACGAAGGCGGCGGGCAGCTCGGTCGAGCGCAACCGTTTGCGGCGGTTGATCCGCGAGAGCTTCCGGCTGCGACAACACGAGCTGCCGTGCTGGGATCTGGTCGTGAGCGCGCGCCCGCCGGCGCGCCACGTGGGAAACGTCGAGCTGCGCGCGAGCCTCGATGCATTGTGGGATAGAGTGAAGGACCAATGCGCATCGCCGCCGAAATCCTGATCCGGCTCTATCAGTGGACGGTGAGCCCGCTGCTCGGACCGACGTGCCGGTTCGAGCCCTCGTGCTCGCAGTACGCGCTCGAGGCGATCCGCCGGTTCGGACTCGTGCGTGGCTGCGGGCTCGCCGTCCGTCGCATCGGCCGCTGCCATCCGTGGCACCCCGGCGGCTACGACCCCGTGCCCGATCCCGAGCTCGAGGGCACAAGGATGTGCCCCGCCGCCGCAGGTGGCGAGCGGCGAGCGAAAACCGCGTTTTCCGCGAGACGCGCTCGGGATCGCGGCAGGATGCCCGATCCCGAGCTAAAGATATGACCCGCAGCAACTATCCTCGCCTCATTCTCTGGAGCGCGCTCGCGCTCGCGCTGTGGCTCAACTATCAGGCCTGGGTGCACGACTACGGTCCGCTGTCGAGTGCGCCTGCCCCTGCCTATCACTCGGGCGCTCAGGGTGCTCCGGAGAGCAAAGCGCCGAGCCTCGGCTTCAACGTGCCGCAGGCCTCCTCGAGCCCGTCCGCCGCCCCGGGCGCGGCGAGCAGCAGTGCCGGCGCGCAAGCTGCGGGCATCGCCGGGGAAGGCGGCGTGGTGCCGCTCGGCGCCGCGGTCCACGTGCGCACCGACGTGCTCGAGGTGGCGATCAGCCTGAAGGGCGGCACCCTCGAGAGCGCGACGCTTCTCAAGTATCGACTCGCCAAGGGCCAACCCGAGCCGGTGCAGCTCGAGAACGATGCGAGCCCCGATACCGTCTACCTGCTCGAGTCCGGACTCACCGGGCCGGAAGGCACACCGCGGCCGACGCATCTCGCCTCCTTCACGAGCGCCATGTCCGACTACACGCTGCCGCCGGGGCACGCGGAGCTGCGCGTCCCGCTCACCTGGAGCGACGGCCACGGCGTCACGGTAACCAAAACCTTCGTCTTCGGGCGCGGCAAGTATCAGATCGGTCTCGAGCAGAGCGTCACGAACCATAGCGGCATGCCCTTCGCGGCGGCGCCCTATGCGCAGATCCTGCGCTACGTCGAGCCGACGCATTCCTCCATGTTCACGAGTCCCGACCGCTACGCGTTCGTCGGCCCGGCCGTGTACGACGGCACGAAGTACCGGACGCTCAAGATGACGAGCGCGGAGAATCGCCACCTCACGCTCGATGTGACGGGCGGCTGGCTCGCCGCTCCCCAGCACGACTTCGTATCGGCGGTGGTACCCCCCGGGGGGGTGCCGTACCACTACACCCTCAACATCCAGGGCGACGAGTTCGAGCTCGCGACGGTCGGCCCCACCCGCACCATCCCGGCGGACGGGACCGGGAACTTCGACTTTCGGCTGTTCGTCGGTCCCATGCTGCAGGCGCAGCTCGCAGCGACGGCACCGCGCTTCGAGCTGGTCGCCAACTACGGGCGGCTCACCTTTCTCGCGAAACCGCTCTTCCTGCTGCTCGAGCAGGTCTACCGGCTGTTCCACAACTGGGGCATCGCGATCATCATCGTGACCTTCCTGCTCAAGCTCGTCTTCTATCCGCTCACCGAAGCGAGCTATCGCTCCATGGCGAAGATGAAGACGCTCGGTCCGCGCATCAAGAGCCTTCAGGAGACTTACAAGGACGATCGCGAGAAGGCCGGCCGCGCGATGATGGAGCTCTACAAGCGCGAGAAGATCAATCCGGTCGCGGGCTGCCTGCCCATGATCATTCAAATACCCGTGTTCCTCGCGTTCTACTACGTGCTGATCAGCAGCGTCGAGATGCGCCAGGCGCCGTTCGTCGGATGGATCAACGACCTGTCCTCGCGCGACCCGTACTTCATCCTGCCGGCCATCATGGCGGTTGCGATGTTCGTGCAGTACAAGCTCAATCCCGCGCCGCCCGATCCGGTTCAGGCGAAGGTCATGATGATCATGCCGATCGCAATGTCGGTGTGGTTCGCGTTCTTTCCAGCGGGACTGGTGCTCTACTGGGTGACGAACACCGTGCTCTCGATCGCCCAGCAGTGGAACATCAACCGGCGCATGGAGGCCGCCGCGCGCAAGCGAGCCACGTAGCGCCTCGAGTCCGGGTAACATTGCTCGCGCCATGACGCGCGCCGACACGATCGTCGCTGCGGCCACGCCTCCGGGGCGCGGAGGCATCGGCATCGTGCGGATCTCGGGTCCGAAGGCGCCGGAGCTCGCCGCCGTCATCACCGGGGAACTGCCTGCGCCGCGCCGCGCGACCTTCGCGCGCTTTCTCGA
>JASHUC010000098.1 GCA_030040235.1 Gammaproteobacteria bacterium
GCACGGGAAGGCATATCCCGGACCCGCAGGCGCAGCGGGATGGATTCGAAGAATACTGAGTGTCACCCGGACGGCCTGTGCCGCGGCGCAGGTAAGGTCGCGGACCTTCATCGTGGAGAGGCTATGAAATCGTTCCTAGGAATGGCCGCTTGCCTTGCGCTCGCCTGGAGCGCGACCGCGGTTGCACAGCATGCAACGCCCGGCGCTCAGTGGCTGTCGTTCAACGATCGACTCGACGGACAGCGTTTCTCGCCGCTCAAGCAGATCACCCCGGCCAACGCCGCGCGATTGCACGAGGTGTGCCGGGTGGATGTGGACGGAGCGGCCACCTTCGAGGCCGGACTCCTCGTAGACAACGGCGTGATCTATACGGACACGGCTCGCGAGACCGTTGCCATCGATGCGACGACGTGTCAGGTGCGCTGGCGGTTCAGCTACGTCCCCGATGGGGATCGCGTCGGGATATCCAACCGCGGGCTCGCGCTCATGGATGGACGTGTGTTCCGGGGCACCGGCGATGCACGGCTCATCGCGCTCGATGCCGCAACGGGGAGGCTTCTCTGGAAGGACGTGATCGGTACGCCGCAGCTCGGCGAAGGCGCCCAAGGAGTGCCACTCGCCTGGAATGGCATCGTGTATGAAGGCATCTCGGGAAGCGAGAGCGGCATTCGCGGGCGCGTCATGGCCTTCGACGCACAGAGCGGCCGCGAGCTGTGGCGATTCAACACCATTCCCATGGGCAGCGAGAAAGGCGCGGCGAGCTGGAGAAGCCCGCAGACGGCGAAGACCGGTGGCGGCGGTGTCTGGGGCGCGATGAGTCTCGATGTGTCCACGGCGGAGCTGTTCGTGCCGGTCGGAAACCCCTGGCCGGACATCGACAAGGGATACCGGCCCGGCAGCAATTTGTTCACCGATTCGATCGTCGCACTCGATCCGCGCACCGGCGCCCTCAAGTGGTGGCATCAGGTCACGCCCGCCGACTGGCAGGACATGGACCTCGTCGCCGCGCCGGTTCTCTACCGCGACAGCCAGGGGCGCGACATCCTCGCTTTCGCGGGCAAGGACGGCTACGTGACCGCGCTCGACCGAGATACGCACAAGGTCGTCTTTCGCACGCCGGTCACTACCGTGGAGCCCTATCACCGCGGCGCAACGGCCGCAGGCGTGCGGATTTGCCCGGGGTATGCGGGCGGGGTCGAGTGGAACGGTCCGACGCTCGACCGTGTCAACAACGCCCTCGTCACGGGCGCGGTCGATGCCTGCTTCATCGTCAAATCCGGGAAACCCACCAAGAACTACGTCGGCGGCCGGCTGAATTTCGGCGGCTCGGTCAAGACCGACGGCCCGATCACGGGCTGGGTCACCTCCGTCGATAGCGACACCGGTCGGATTCGCTGGCAGTACCACGCGGAGAAGCCCGTCATCGCCGGAGTCACCCCGACGGCCGGAGGAGTGACCTTCACCGGTGATCTCGCCGGTCATCTGCTCATCTTCAACAGCAAGACCGGGGAGCTGATTGCAAAGATTCAAACCGGCGGCGCGCTCGCCGGAGGCGTCGTCACCTACGAAAGGGATGGCAAGCAGTACGTGGCGTTCGCCTCGGGAAATGTATCCCGCTCGGCATTCGGTACTCTCGGATTGCCGACGGTGGTGGTGATGGCGGTGCAGTAGCCCCGCGAGGCAGGAACGATATTTGCTGAACGCACGCAAAATAATTCCACGGCGCACGGGAGGCAACCGTGGGCTCGAACAACCCCCCTGGAGAATCACCGCCTGCGTCGCAGAGCGGTGCCGAGTGCTGCGATGCGCGGGAGTCCGCCGACGCGGATCAGAGCCTGCCGGCCGCAGCAGTCGAGGCCGAGTGGCCGAAACGCAAGCGCGAGCTCGATGCCCTGCTTGCCTCGCTCGATGGCTGATCCCTCGGCCCGCCGCCGCTGGGGTTCCCGCGCGCGCCGTGCGCGCTATGCTTGCGGACCACTTAACCCCCGTACGGATCGCTCCATGACTGCAAACGTCACGCTTCCGGCAGCGCGCTGGGCTGCTCCACTCGCTCTGTGCCTCCTTCAGCTCGGGTGGGCTTGCGTCCCGGCTGCCGCAGCTGCAACTCCGCCGGAACAGGCGGGCGTCGCCCGCGCGACGCTCTCGAACGGACTGCGCGTGATCATCGTGCGCAATGCGCTCGCTCCGGTCGCCGCGACCGCGGTGAACTACCTGGTCGGCTCGGACGAGGCGCCGGCCGGATTCCCCGGCACGGCGCACGCGCAGGAGCACATGATGTTTCGCGGCAGCCCGGGACTCACCGCCGATCAGCTCGCGGACATCGGCAGCATCATGGGCGGCAACTTCAACGCCGATACGCGCGAAAGCATCACCCAATATCTCTACACCGTACCCTCCGAGGATCTCGATGTGGCCCTGCACATCGAGGCCAACCGGATGAGGGGCGTCGATGACTCTGCCAAGCAGTGGTCGCAGGAGCGGGGTGCGATCGAGCAGGAGGTCGCACAGGATCTGTCGAACCCCGGCTATGTGCTCTACGAGAAGCTGCGCGCCATCGCTTTCGCCGGGACCCCGTACGCGCACGATGCGCTCGGCACGCGCCCGTCGTTCGACCGCACGACCGCGCCGATGCTCAAGCGCTTCCACGACACCTGGTACGCGCCCAACAACGCGATTCTGATCATCGTCGGTGACGTGGACCCGCGTGCCACGCTCGCCAAGGTGCGGGCGCTCTTCGGCGCAATTCCTCGCAAGCAATTGCCGGCCCGCCCGACGGTCGCCCTCGAGCCGCTGCAATCGCAGTCCTTCGAGGTGAGCACCGACCGGCCGACCGGAACACAGATGATCGCGTTGCGTGTTCCGGGGCTCGATAGCGCGGACTTTCCCGCACTCGAGGTGCTCGCCGACGTGCTGAGCAGCCACCGCTTCGCGCTCTACGGCCTGGTGCCGGAGGGCAAAGCGCTCGATGCGGACTTCGAGCTCGATCCGCTGCCCAAAGCCGGTCTCGCGTACGCGGTCGTCGCCTTTCCGGCCGGAGCCGATCCCAAGGCCCTCGCGAGCGACGTCCGCGCGATCCTCGAGAAGGTCGTCCGTCAGGGCGTGCCGCCCGAGCTGGTTGCCGCCGCAAAGCTCCAGGAGCGCCGCGAGACGCAGTTTCTGAAGAACTCGATCGCCGGGCTCGCCTCGGTGTGGTCGGATGCGGTGGCGCTTTACGGCCTGAGCTCCCCCGAGGAGGACCTGACGCGGATCGAGAAGGTGACCGTCGCCGACGTCAACCGCGTCGCACGCAAGTACCTCGATCTCGACCACGCCGTCTCGGCAGTGATGCTGCCGCAGGGCTCGGGGCCTCCGACACCTTCCAGCGGCGGCTTCGGGGGCCAGGAGAACATCGCGCTCGGGGAGGCTCAACCCACCAAGCTCCCCGCTTGGGCGCAGGCGGCCGTGACGCGCCTTTCCGTCCCGCCTTCGACCACGCACCCCGTGGTCACGCACCTGCCCAACGGAATGACCCTCATCGTTCAGCCGGAGGACGTGAGCGATACGGTGAGCGTCTTCGGGCACATCCGCAGCCGGCCGCAAACCGAGACCCCCCGCGGACAGGAGGGCGTCGCGCCGCTGCTCGAGGAGCTGTTCCCGTACGGCACCCAAACGCTCGACCGGGTCGCCTTCGAGACCGCCCTGGACAAGATCGGCGCGCAGGAGCGTGCCGGATCGGATTTCACCGTCCAGGCGCTCGCGGAGAACTTCGAGCGCGCCGTGCAGCTGCTCGCCGACAATGAGCTGCACCCTGCCCTGCCTCTCGAAGCGCTGAAGGTCGTGCAAGGCCAGCTGGCTCAAGTCGTGGCGGCGCGCAATCACAGCCCGCGGTTCCTCACCCAGCGCTCGCTGAGCGCCGCGCTCTTTCCGGCCACCGACCCGACGCTCCGGGAAGCCACCCCGCTCAGCGTGAGCTCCCTCACGCCCGAAGA
>JASHUC010000099.1 GCA_030040235.1 Gammaproteobacteria bacterium
TCCCCCGCACCCCCGCCGACCACGACCTGCGGCAGGCCCAGCTGCTCTGCCGCACGAGGGGTGAGCTTGCCCGAGGGCCGCGTGCCTTCCACGAGCCGCGGCATGTGCCGGCGCGAAAGATCGGTCGCCGCGAGCATCGCATCCGACCAGTCGCGAGCGCCCACGTCGAGCCAGCCGGTGCCCGCCGCATCGGACATGTCGCTCACCCTATCCCCCGTCATTCTGAGGCGCACGTAGTCCTTCGGCAGCAGCACGCAGGCTGTGGCACGGAAGAGGTCCGGCTCGTGGCGTGCGACCCACAAGAGCTTCGGTGCCGTGAACCCCGGCATCATGATGTTGCCCGTGATCGCACGCGAGCGCGGCTCACGTCGCTCGAGGTCGAGGCACTGAAGCGCCGAGCGGCCGTCGTTCCAGAGGATCGCCGGACGTAGCGGCCTATCGGCCTCATCCAGCAGTGTCGCGCCGTGCATCTGCCCGCTCAGGGCCGCACCCCGCACGGCCGCGCGCACGCCGCTCGGCAGCTCCCCGACGGCGCGCAGCGTCGCCTGCCACCACGCCTCGGGGTCCTGCTCGGAGTATTCCGGCTGCGGGCGGCTAACCTCGAGCGGTGTGGAGGACTGGGCGACGACTGCCCCGCCCTCCTCCGTCACGACGGCTTTCACGCTCGATGTGCCGATGTCGATTCCCAGATACATCAATGCCCGCCCGCGAAGCAGCAGCGCTCGTGAGCAACGCGCAAGCCGATTCGACAGTCAGCTCGCCGCGGACTGCTTGGCGATGCCTGTCGCACCGGCTTCTCCGCGCGTCCACAGGCTTTGAATCTCCTCGAGCGTCCGGCGGCGCGTCTCGGGCACATAGAAGTAAACGAAGAGCGCGGCGAGGAAGCTCATGCCACCATAGATCCAGTACGGAAAGGCATGATTGAACAGTGCGTTCAGGGCCGAGTTGCCGATGAGGATCTTGAACGACCAGGACACGAACAGGTTGGCGATCCATTGGGCCGCGACGGCGATCGGCATGGCCCGGTTCTTGATCGCGTTGGGGAACATCTCCGCCAGCAGGACCCAAGTGACGGGCCCCCAGGAGAGCGCGAATCCGGCGATGTAGGCCATCGCCGCGATGAGCGGACCCGTGCCCTCGGCGTTCGCCCGGAACTGAAAGCCGAGCGTTACCATGGAGACGCCCATCACCGCTCCGCCCGCAATCAACAGCGGTTTGCGGCCTAGGCGGTCCACCGTGACGATGGCGACGAGCGTGAAAACGACATTCGTCGCACCGACGATGACCGTCTGCAGCATCGCCGAGTCGGTCGAGGCGCCAAGGTTCTTGAACATGAGCGGCGCGTAGTACAGCACCGCATTGATGCCGACGAATTGCTGGAAGACCGAGAGCATCACGCCGGCGACGATGACCAGAGCGCCGAAGGCGAACAGGCTGGTCGTGCTCGACTGCGCGGACGCGCCGAGGGAGTTGCGGATGTCGGCGAGAACCCTGTGCGCCTCCGCCTCCCCGGCGAGGCGCGTGAGGACGCTGCGGGCGCGCTCGTCGCGGCCCTTCATCACGAACCACCGCGGCGTGTCCGGAACCCCGATCAGCAACAAGAGAAACAGCACGGCAGGAACGGCCTCCGAGAGCAGCATCAGCCGCCATCCGGTCGTATGAACCCAGGTCTCGTTGCCTTGCAACGCGATGGCCCAGTTGACGAAGTAGACGATCAGCATCCCGAGCACGATCGAGAGCTGATTGAACGAGACCAGCCGGCCGCGAATCCGGCTCGGCGCGATTTCCGCGATATAAAGAGGCGAGAGCATCGAGGCGATTCCCACGCCCACGCCGCAGAGAATACGGTAGAGGATGAAAGGTGTGAGCGCTCGCGCCCCCATGCCGCCGATCGGGCCCAGCCCGAGCTCCGGGTACGCCGAGCCGATCGCAGAGAGCAGGAAGAGCGCGGCCGCGACGAGCATTCCTCCCTTGCGACCGAGGCCGTTCGAGATCCATCCTGCGAGACTCGAGCCGATGACGCACCCGAAGAGCGCGCTCGAGATGGTCCAGCCCGAGAGGCTCCCGCGCGCGGTTTCCGACAGATGCAGCGGGTCGATGAAGTTCGCATCGATCGAGCTGACCGCCCCGGAGATCACCGCGGTGTCGTAGCCGAAGAGCAGGCCTCCGAGCGTCGCAACGAAGGTCAGTGCGGTCACCAAAGATGCGCTCTCGGTCCTCATGCTCCCTCTCGTAGCGAATCGAAGTGTCTGCTTCTGCCAGCCCATCCGCGATAGCAGGGCAGGCCAGCGAGTATCACCAGCAAGCCTACCGTTGAGCGGATGGGTTGTTCCAGCCACAAGTGCATCGTCAGGGCGAGCGCAGCCACCAGGAAGAGCAGAGGTGTAAAGGGGTAGCCCCACGCGCGATAGGGTCGCGGAAGGTCGGGCTCCCTCAACCGCAGGCGAATGAGTGCGAGGACTCCGAGGGCGAAAAAGATCCAGAGAGAGAAGATGTAGAGAGAATAGAGCTGTTCGAACGTTCCCGTGAGCGCAACGAGTGCGCCGAGCGAACCGAAGATGAGCAAAGCGCCTTCGGGACTTCGGTAGCGCGGCTGGAGGCGGGCGGCAACCCTGAAGAACAGTCCCGCTCGAGCCATGGCATAGGGCACGCGCGACTCGCTCATGATCACGACATGGAGGGTCGCGAGTGCCGAGAGCCCCATCGCCACGGTCAGCCAAGCGGCGCCGCTGCGACCGAAGAGCGACTGGACGACATCCGAGGCGACGTGTTCCGAGCTTGCGATTCGAGCGAAGGGCAAAGCGTGAAAGTACACGGCATTCACCAGCACGTAGAGCGTGCCCACGATCGATATGCCGCAGAGGAGCGCCACGGGAATATTCTTGGCAGGATCGCGAATCTCCCCGCCGAGACAGCCCAGGTCCTGGAACCCGTTGTAGGCCCACATGACCGGCACCATGGCCGAGAGCACCGCTCCAATGGCGGTGGAATGCGGGACGATGGCCGTGGGACCCGGCGCTCCCGCGGGCGCCCCGGCCACGAACGCCCCGGCGACGATGATCACCAGGATCGCTGCGACTTTGAGTGAGCCGAGAAAGACCTGGACGCCTCCGCCGACTCGCACGCTCAGATAATTGAGCGCGGTCACGCTCAACACGACCAGCGCGGCAAGCGGCTGCAGCGTACTGATGTTGAGAGTGACGTGTCCGAGATGCCATGTCATGAAGGGCTTATCCAGCTGCGGAAGCAGATAACTCGCAAACCGCACGAAGCCCGCGGCGATGGTCGCCATTCCGACGGGTGCCGCGAGAACGGAGTCCATCCACCCATAGAGGAAGCCCCAAACCGGACCAAGACCGCGGGTCAAATACACATACAGGCCGCCGGCTGCCGGAAGCGCTGCGCCGAGCTCAGCGAAACAAATCGTGCCGCAGAGCGCAATGACGCCGCCGAGCACCCAGGTCGCGAGGACCAGGTTGGCAGAACCGGCCGTACGGGCCATAGGGCCGGCCACGAGAAACACACCGGTACCCACGATCGTGCTCACGACCACAGCCGTCGCCTGCCACGGGCCGAGGCCACGAATGAGATCCGAGGGCGGCTCCGCAGGGGATCGCGCGGCTGCTCGAGGCGACATGCCAGTCGTAACCATCCGGGGGCCGGTCCGCCGCCAACTCAATAGATGACCGACGGCAACCAAGCACCCTCTGGCTGGTTGTAGAGACCGATCGCCATGAGCGTCATCGTCTGGGCGATCCGCAGTCCCTCGCCGAGGCACCAGCGCAGCAGCGCCGCATTGCGCGTCGGGACGAGAAATCCGGGACCGCCGAACGATTCCGCGGAACCGATCAAGGCCGCGAGATCCTCGTTGGTGTCTGCGACCGCATGACCACCGAATCCGATAGAGGTCGCGTAACCCGTCACTCGCCGAGCCCGCTCCACCACCCGCGCCGTGCCCTGCGCGATGGCGTCCGCGAGCTCACCGCCCCGGTCGTGCCCATGAACGCGAACCGCGAGCTCATTGCACGCGCGCAGGTCGGCCGCCACCGCCGTTCGCACCGAATATCCGGGCACCACTCTACCGATCGCGCGGCCCTGGACGCAGGCGAGCTGCTCGCGCGGCTGGAATCCGAGTTTCAGATAAAGGGCGAGCGAGCGGTTGTGATAACCCGCCTGAACGAGGCGGATTCCGGCAAAGCCGCGCTCCTCCGAGCGGCGCATTACCGCCTGCATGAGCGCGCGGCCGGCGCCGTCATTCTGGACAGCAGGATCGACCGTGATGGGCCCCACGCCGCTGACGGGGTTTCGCTCGTCGAGGAAGTTGCTGCCGATGATTTTGCGGTCCAGTTCAGCGACGACGCCGTAGATGCCGTCGTGCTGGAGAAACCCGGCCAGCATGCCGGAGGTCACCTCGGGGCTCGGAAAATCCGGCGCGAAGTTGTGTGCCTCCGCGATCGCCTTGAAAGCCCGGTAGCAGATCTCACCGAGTGCCGGAGCATCCCCGAGCTGTGCTTGTCGCAGGTGGAATGACATCGCGTGACCTCCCGAGTCGACCCATGGTACTCCAGGCGACTCGACTCAAAGCACATTATGGTAATCGGTGAGGCGACCCGAGCCGCCGGACGGCATAGCTCTTGCAGCAGGGGGCGCGTGCGATGGCGCTGAGCCTCAGGGCGATGCCCGGAGGCAAGATTTGCCAGCAGGAGCTGCCGACCAATGAACGTCGAGACGAACTCCGCTCACCCCGCATCCGGTCGCCGCCCGCTCGCCATGATCCTGGTCGTCGATGACGAACCCGACACGCTCGCCACCCTGCACGTGGTGCTGAGCATGCTCGGCTTCGAGGTCGTGACGGCTCGAAGTGGACGAGAGGCGCTGGAATGTGTCGAGAACCGGCTCCCCGAGCTCATCATCACGGACTCTACGATGCCGTCGATGAGCGGCCTCGAGCTCTGCCGAGTGCTGCGGGCGTCCCAGAGAACCCGCCGCATTCCCATCGTTCTGCATACCGCCGCGGACTTGCCCGACGATGTCCCACGCCTCTACGACCGGATCATCACCAAGCCCGCAGACATCGATGCGCTCTCGAAGGTCATCCGGGAACTGCTACCGCCCCCCCTGTCCGGCGCGCGCTGACCTCGTGGTGGAGGCTCGAGGACTGCCGCCGGGCCGATCCGCGGAAACAAATTACATCGATGAGAGTTGCAAGCGTATGGATTACCCGAGGTGTCGCTATACGCCGACGGTGGCTGACCCGATAATCGCGCCGACGCCGCGAGCGCTGAGGTCATAGATGATACGGATGCTGATCGTCGACGATGACGCTGCCATGGCGAACCTCGCCCGCGAGGAGCTGGAACGAGCTGGACTCGGGTGCTCGGTTGAGCGTGTGCAGAATGAAGTCGAGTTTCGGCAGGCTCTCGGGAGATCTCCCGATCTGATCCTCTCCGAATCGAACGTTCCAGGACTCGATGGCTTGATGGCGCTCGCGATCGCGCAGGCTGTGCGCCCGAGCGTTCCATTCATCTTTCTCACGGGACACTCGAGCCCTGTCGGATCGCAGGCGGCCGAGCATCATGGCGTGGCTGGCGTCGTATCGAAATCCCATCTCGCGTCACTTCCCGCAGTCGTTCGCTCCGCACTGGACGAAGGCAACGAGGGTGCTCCTCAGCCTCCTCGCGAACGTCGCAAATCCGAGCTGCATGCCGAGGCGCACGGCGCAGCGCAATACCTGCTGGAACGTCAAGCCATCCTCGATCACACCCTGAAGGATGAAGACGCCTCGACGATGTCGAGTATCCTGCGACGGCATCCCCCGGTACCGGTGGCCCTGGTCGCCTTCGAGGCCGAGTTGGCTCGCGAAAGCTTCTCGAAGTGGCTGAGAAACGCCAATATCGATATCGAATACGCCGGCTCGACGACCGAAGCACTTGCGCGGCTCGAGGCGCGCACCCACGCGTTGCTGTTCACGGACCGGCCGGAGCTCGTTCAGGCGACCCGCCAGCTGTATGCGGGTTTTGCCACGCACGTGATCTTCGTCGATGTGCACAAGAAGGTTGGCGTGCGCGAGGCGTTACGCATGGGCGCCAGCGAGTGGACGCCGTCCGAACCCGACGGCGAGGGGTTCTGGGCACGCTTGATGACCGCGCGGCGCATCGCGAGTCTCTCAGCCGCCCTGCAGCTCGCGCTCACCGACAATCGCATCCTTTCGACGGTCGATGAGCTCACGCGCTGCGGCAGCCGGCGGTTCTTCGAGCATGAATTCCCCCGCGAGATCGAGCGCGCCCGGCGCCTGCGGCGCGCGCTGTCATTGGTCCTGTGCGACATCGATCACTT
The DNA here is from genome assembly GCA_030040235.1 of Gammaproteobacteria bacterium. Next base: position 6,337 of record JASHUC010000099.1, read on the forward strand.
CAAGGCCGTGAATGACACTCACGGTCATGAGGTCGGAGACGAGGTGCTGCGTGGATTCGCGAAGCGGCTGACACACGGGTTGCGCCTCGGCGAGGACTGGGTGGCACGTATCGGCGGCGAGGAATTCGCGATCGTCTTACCCGACGTCTCCGGCCGTGAGGCGTTCGCAATCGCCCAGCGCTTATGCGAGCGCATGTGGGAAACGCCGTGCGTAACGGCGGTCGGTCCGCTCATCGTGACCGGAAGCTTCGGGGTTTCGGCATTCGAGCCGAGCGCGGGAGAACTGAGCCTGTTGCCGCACAACCTCGTGAAGGCCGCGGATGCCGCGCTCTACAGAGGCAAGCGTGCCGGGCGCAATCGCGTGACCATGGGGTTCGCCTCCGAACTCTCGCTGCGGGATTAGACTTGGCCGATGGGGCCCGACACGACCGACCGCTTTCACATCAGGCCGATTCGTCGCACTGACTACGGCGAGTGGCGTCCCCTGTGGGACGGGTATAACGCCTTCTATGGCCGCAGCGGATCCACGGCCTTGCCCGAGTCGATCACCGCGGCCACCTGGGAACGCTTCTTCAACCCGTCCGAGCCGGTCGGCGCGCTGGTGGCCGAAGAGGCCGAACGGGTCGTGGGCCTCGCGCACTACCTGTTCCATCGCAGCACGAACCGAACCGACAATGTCTGCTACCTGCAGGATTTGTTCACGGCCGAGCACCTTCGTGGCCTGGGTGTGGGTCGCAGGCTGATCCAGGGGGTCTATGCGGCTGCGCGGACCGAAGGTTGCAGCAGGGTTTACTGGCACACTCAGCTGACTAATCAGGCCGGCCGCGCGCTTTACGACAAGGTCGCGCAGCACCACGGGTTCATCGTGTATTCACACGAGCTGGAGTGATCACCGCATGGCTTACCCCACTCGCATGCAAAAAGGCCGATGGGTTGCCGTGCAGCGGCTGATGGTGATGCTCGTTCTGCTGATGCTCGGGGGCATCTGGTCACAAGCACCCGGTGCAGCGCCCTCGCCCGCAGCAGCATCCTCACCCGCCGCAGCCCAGAACCCGGCGTGGACGACTGCGATCGCCCCATTTCACATTGCCGGCAACCTTTACTACGTCGGCAGTC
>JASHUC010000100.1 GCA_030040235.1 Gammaproteobacteria bacterium
TTCAGCTACGAGGGCGTGTACGGTGAGGATCGGCTGACGAGCCCGATGATTCGTCAGGGCGGCACGTGGAGTCCCGTCGATTGGCCGACGGCGCTCGCCACGGCCGCCGCGCGGCTGCGCGGGCTGGGCGAGAAGCTCGGCGTGCTCGCGAGTCCGTCCGCGACGCTCGAGGAGCTCTATCTTCTCGGGCGCCTCACCCGGGCCCTGGGCTCGCAGAACATCGATCACCGCCTGCGCCAGCGCGACTTCCGCGATCAGACCTCGGATCCGCTCTTCCCGCATCTCGGGCTGCCGATCGCCGCGGTCGATTCTCTCGATGCGCTGCTCGTGGTCGGCTCGAACCTGCGGCGTGAAGCGCCGATTCTCGCCCACCGCGTGCGCAAGGCCGCGCGCCGGGGCGGGCGCATCGCGTTCCTCAATCCGGCGCGCTTCGCCTACAACTTTCCGGTGGCGGGGTACTGCGAATCGGCCCCGGCCCGGCACCGGGCAGACCTTGCGGCCGTGGTCTGCGCCGCCGCGGCAAGCGCCGGCCGTCCCGTACCCGATCCGCTCGCCGAGCTCGCGCGGGAGGTGGAGGTGAGCGAGGCCCATCGGGCGCTCGCCGTGGCGCTCGGCTCCGCAGAGCACAAGGCGATCTGGCTCGGCGCGCTCGCGCTCAAGCATCCGGCGTATGCCGATCTGCGCGCGCTTGCGTGCGCGCTCGCCGAGCTCACCGGTGCCAAGCTCGGCGTGCTCGCCGAGGGTGGCAATGCCGCGGGTGCCTATCTCGCCGGAGCGATTCCACACCGCGAGGCGGGCGGACGAGCCGTGCGCGATGCCGGTCACGACGCGGCGCAGATGCTCTCCAAAGGACTCCCGGCCTATGTGCTCTTCGGCGGGGTGGAGCCCTGGGCGGAGCCGCCCTCCGGGGGCGAGGCGCTGCGGGCGCTCTCGGCCGCGGAGCTCCTCATCGGCATCACACCCTTCGCGAGCGAGCCCCTCAGGCAGATCGCTCACATCCTTCTGCCGATGGGCACCTTTGCGGAGACCTCGGGCACCTTCGTCAACCTCGAGGGCGCCTGGCAGAGCTTCGCGGGGGCTGCGCGCCCGCTCGGTGAGGCCCGGCCGGGCTGGAAGGTGCTGCGCGCGCTCGGTACCGAGCTCGCGCTGCCGGGATTCGAGTATCAGTCCTCCGAGGAGGCTCGGGAGGAGCTCAGGCGTGCGTGCGGCAACACCCTCGTGCAGGCTTTGCGCACCGCGCATCGCGTGGAGCTCGCGAAAAGCTACCCGGGAAGCGTCGTCGACCTCCCCATGTACCAGGTCGATGCCCTCGTCCGGCGCGCCGCCTCGCTCCAACGTACGGCCGAGGGGCGAGCCCGGGCGGCGAGCTACTGAGATGGCGAGCTACTGAGATAAGGATCCCGTGCTCGATTCACTCGCCTCCGATTGGTCCGCCCTGCCAAGCATCGCGCGCTCGACGGTGTGGATCATCGTCGTCACCGTCGGGCTGATCCTGTGCGTCGCTTACCTCACGCTCTGGGAGCGCAAGGTCATCGGGTGGATGCAGCTGCGCCGCGGCCCCAATCGCGTGCGCATCTTCGGCATGCTGCCCGGGGCGGGCCAGCCCTTCGCCGATGTGTTCAAGCTCCTGATGAAGGAGATCATCGTCCCGGCGCAGGCCAACAAGGTCCTGTTCCGCCTCGCCCCGGCGTTGGCGCTCATCCCGGCCTTCGCGACCTGGGCGGTGGTGCCGCTGTCCCCGCGCCTGACGATCGCCAACGTCGATGCCGGGCTCCTGTACGTGCTCTCCCTCACTTCGGCGGGCGTGTACGGGGTCATCCTCGCGGGCTGGGCCTCCAATTCCAAGTACGCGTTCCTCGGTGCCATGCGCTCGGCGGCGCAGATCGTCGCCTATGAGATTGCGATGGGCTTCGCTCTCGTCGGGGTGCTCATGGCCTCCGGGAGCTTGAATCTCGGGAAGATCGTGCTCGAGCAGCAGGGTGGGCCGCTCGCCTGGAACTGGCTGTGGCTGTTTCCCTTGCTCATGGTTTACTTCATCTCGGGTGTCGCCGAGACGAACCGCGCCCCCTTCGATGTGGCCGAGGGGGAGTCGGAGATCGTCGCGGGGTTCCACGTCGAGTACTCCGGCGTCGGCTTCGTGCTGTTCTTCCTCGCCGAGTACGCCAACATGATCCTCATCTCGGCACTCACCGCCGTATTGTTCTTCGGCGGATGGCTCTCACCGTTCCAGGGCTATCCCGTGATCGGCGCCACCGTCCTCGCCGATCCGAGCTTCGGCTGGCTCGCGCTCAAGATCTTCATCTTTCTCTTTCTTTTTCTCTGGTTCCGCGCCACCTTTCCGCGCTACCGCTATGACCAGATCATGCGCCTCGGCTGGAAGGCGCTCATTCCCGTCACTCTCGTTTGGATCACGGTCGAAGGCGTGATGTCTTACTACCGCGTCGGCCCTTGGCACGTTCACTGATGGCTAATCCATTCAAAACTTTTCTGCTTCCGGAGCTGCTGAAGGGCATGGCCGTCACGTGGCGGACGTTCTTCACCCGCAAGTACACGCTCAACTACCCCGAGGAGAAGACGCCCCAGTCGCCGCGCTTCCGCGGCCTGCACGCCTTGCGGCGCTATCCGAACGGCGAGGAGCGCTGCATCGCCTGTAAGCTGTGCGAGGCGGTCTGTCCGGCCGTGTGCATCACGATCGAGTCGGACGTGGCGCAGGATGGCACGCGGCGCACCACGCGCTACGACATCGATCTCTTCAAGTGCATCTACTGCGGATTCTGCGAGGAGGCCTGTCCGGTCGATGCCATCGTCCTGACGCGCATCCACGAGTACCACATGGAGCACCGCGGCGAGAACATCATGTCCAAGGACAAGCTGCTCGCGGTCGGCGAGCGCTACGAGGCGATGATCGCCAAGGACAAGGCCGCCGACGCGCCCTATCGCTAAGACCATGCTCGTCCAGATACTCTTCTACATCTTCGCCA
>JASHUC010000101.1 GCA_030040235.1 Gammaproteobacteria bacterium
GCGCTGGGCCGGCGTGCAGCAAGCGTACGCGCAGTCGGTCGAGCTCGCCTCCGGCCTCCTGAATGTACCGATCGAGCGTCGCATGCGAACCCGCAGAGTGCACCGGCGTGCTCGGGCGTGTTCCAGCGGGGGGCAGCTTTCGGGGCAACTTCCTGTTCCACACCGAGAACTCTTTGTTGGATCAAGTGGTTAGAGGTCGAATGTGGGAGCCTTCCGCTCCATTCTGTACCCTTCCAGGCACGTTCATCATCGTCTGCGCACGCCCATATCCGTAGAAATATTAATAATAAAAACATTAGCTTGCATGCATTAGCGCTCCAGGGCGGCCTCGGGCCGTCCACCGCCAGCGAAGTTTTGCGCGGGGTATCTTGAAGCCTACCGGCGGCAGACTCTGGCGCCTCAAATATTCGATCGCGCCGAGCGACCGCTGTCACTCGGTCTCTATCCAGACGTCTCACTCAAAATTGCGCGAGCACGGCGCGATGAGGCCGGACGAAATTCGAGAACCGATACCTTCAGCGCGAGGAACTCCTGGTCGCGATTGGATGCCCCAGTTATACCCTCCGTGGCGATTGACCGGAAAATCGGGCGTTGCCGCCTGGAGTCCGGGGGTTGGGTCAATGTTACAGAGACTGCCTTCGAGCATCGGCCGGACACTGCGGCGGCTGCGCGCGCGTGAAAGCGAACTCGTCTTCCACCACGGAGCACTCGATGCGGTGCCGGCGCTTATCCACGTCACCAGCCCGGAATTTCCCGACCATGGTGTATTGCCGGTCCGGTATACCGCGGACGGCGACGGATTGTCACCGCCTCTCGCCTGGGCCGGGGTGCCACCTGGGGTAGCAGGCGTCGTGATACTCATCGAGGGTGCCGACAGCCCGACGTGGCTGCCTCTCGTGCATGCGATAGAGTGGGGACTGGCAGGTGCGGACGGGCAGTTGCCGGCGGGCGCGCTGCCGCACTCAGGCGAGCCGCTGCCCGCGGATGTGTTTATGGGCCGCAATTCTCTGCTTACGGTTGGTTATCTGGCGCCGGATCCGCCGTCGGGTCACGGAATGCACCGGTACGCGTTCGAGGTTTTCGCGCTCGACTCCGCGCTGCGGGTGGACACCGGGCTGGCTCCCGGACGCAGGAAGGTGGTGCAGTGGCTGATCGAGCATGCCATCGCCAAGGGCATGCTCATCGGAGTTTACGGGCGTCCCTGAGATCTGCGGAATGCAGATGTGTCATCAGCTCCTGACAATGCTCAGCACGTACTCCACGGCATGCTGGGCCATACGGTGATTGATCTGAGCATGTCCGAAAAGTGCCCGGTAGTAGAAAGGGCCGGTCAGCATGTCAAGGAGTAACTCGACGTCGAAGCCTTCACGAATCTCGCCCCGAGCCACGGCTCTTGCGAAGGCCTGACGCATCGACTTACGGCGAGGCGCCAGAACCTCCTTGAGGATTGCCTGCTCCAAGTCGGTGTCATGTGCCATGTCCGCGACCAAACCGGGAAGCGCCTGACGCAGAGGTCCCGCGAATGCGTGCAGGAGTGTTCTAACGACCGCCTCGAGATCGCCCCGCAGAGCGCCCGTATCCGCGGCCGGACTTGCACCCATTTCGCTCACAACGGAATAGGCGACCAGGTACCGTTTGCTCGGCCAGCGCCGGTAGATGCTGCTGCGGCCTCGCTTGATCCGGTGAGCAACCCCGGCGATGGTGACTGCGCTATAGCCTCCCTTCCTGAGCACATGCAGCACGGCCGAAACCACTTCGGCGTCGATGCGCTCATCGCGTGGCCGTCCGAGATGCGCGGTCGGAAGCCGGACGGACTCCAACGGATTTACAGCCTGCGTGTGCCTCACCGTCCCGACCTCCCTGGCGTTGGAACTTTACGGTACATTATGACTCGTATATAGTTCAAGGCTAGAACATCGGCTAGAGATTGCGAGCTCGCCAGGTTCACCGTGGGTGTCTTGGTGTCTTCTAAGTTGCGGTTTACACGCGCGGTCAATGATTTGAGGCGGGTGCGTTCTCATGTTCTGCCTGCAAGGAGCAGGTAAGCGCGGTGGCAGAACGGTGAGGATAACCTGGCCGTGGCGCGACTGTTTCGTCTTATTGCGTTCATCTGCCTCCTGGTGGACAGGCATCGCCCCAAAGCGGGCCGTCCCGCCGGACAGCAGCGCGCGTTCCTGACTTCCAGCGTCAATTCTCCCTCGGTTGATCGGCGCACCTGCGCCCCGAGCTCGTCGTCCGTTCAGCGCATGAGCTCCGCACGGGGAACGCATCGTGTGCAAGGTCGCCGCAACCCGACACGGTATGTTCGAGCCCGAGCGCGCTGGCGTAGCGTCCGCCGACGAGCATGGCGTCACCGGTATTGCTCGGCCCGACCGAAGACGGACCTTCTGACCCAGAGCGAACCTGCGTGCTCCGAGAGGAGCCGGGAAGAACGCGAAATGTGCATTTCGCGACGTAGAGCACACCCCGTGGAGGGAACGAACAGGTGCGAATGAACGTCGAAAAGCTCGCGTTGGATCAGCAGATCATCGCGCGACGCACTACCGATCAGCAGTCGATCTCACCATGAGTCAAGCGATCACTGAACGAATGAACTTCGGGGAAGGCGCGTATCGTCTGTACACGAGTGAACCGAGAACGCGGACGATCGCCATCATCGGTGCGGGGTTCAGCGGTACACTTGTCGCGGCCAATCTCCTACGGTTGAGCCGTGCGCGGCCCCTTCGAATCCTGCTATTCGATCGGGTGGAGATCGGTCCCGGGCTTGCCTACGCAAGTCGACCCTATCCTTTCCTTCTGAACGTCCCAGTCAGGTGCATGTCGGCCACGTCCGCAGACGCGCTGGACTTTCTCACGTTCGTGCAGCGCGATCTTCCTCGCGCGACACCCGACTCCTTCGTGCCGCGCGAGCTCTACGGGGAATACCTCAGGTGGATTCTGGTGCGCGCCGAAGCCGCATCATCGCCTCACGTCCAGCTCGTGCCCGTGAAGGGCTCTGCGCATGCGATTGAGCGAACCTCCTCCGCCTTCCGCATCCGAATGTCTGACGGCCGTGCGTTCGCCGCTTCGACAATCGTGCTCGCGCTCGGTAATCCGCCGCCGGCCCGCATTCCGGCAGCGGACAGCGTGCGTGGCTCGTCGCGGTACGTGGAGGATCCGTGGGTCGCGCCTGTCAATCTCAAGCCGCGGGAGACCGTACTGATTCTGGGAACCGGCCCTACCATGGCGGACGTGGCGCTCGCCGGCGACGAAACTGCGCACGGCAGAGCGCTCATCTACGCCATCTCGCGCCATGGTCTGATCTCGACCATCCAGAGAAGCTTTCGCGACTCTCGCGAGGAAAGTGCAAGCGTCCTGGCGCGGGTTCCGGATCCGCTCTCGACCAGGCGTCTGGTCAGATGGAGCCGTGAGCTATGCGACGAGGCGATGCGCTCTCGAGGAGACTGGCGCGGAGCGATCTCGTGTTTGCGCGCCGTCGCTCCGACCCTGTGGCGTCGCTTATCGGAGCGCGAGCGAAGACGGTTCCTGAGGCACGTCCGCGCCTATTGGGACCTGCACCGACACCGGCTTCCGCCGCGTACTTGGAGCGCCATCGAGAGGTTGCGAAACAAGGGAACGCTTCACGTGCATGCCGGCCACGCGATTGCCATGCAGCTCGCGGGCAAGCGGATCCGCGTGAGGTGGCGCGCGCGCGGAGAACAGGGCGACAGGATGCTGATGGCCGATCGAGTCATCAACTGCACCGGGCCGGACTATAATCTGTGTAATACGCGGGATCGGTTGCTGCACTCGCTCTTCGTGCGAGGTCTCGCCATGCCGGATCCGCTCGGCCTCGGACTTCTGACGGACGATTTCGGGGCACTCCGGGGCGCGAACGGTCGACCGAGCCAATATCTCTATTGTGTCGGTCCGATGCTTCGAGCGGACCATTGGGAGTCCACTGCAGTCACGGAGCTTCGAGTGCACGCCGAGCAACTGGCGCGGCATCTCGCCACAGCCGAGGAAGGCCAGTACGCCCCCTCCCGAGGAATTGCGGCCGCCGTCCGATGACGCAATCACTCTGCGTACACGGAGACGCTGGCGGCGACCGATTCGGCGATGTGCTCCTTGCTGATGATCCCGACGACGTCGGATGCCCCTCCAGCGCTGCCGTTGCGCACGACCACCGCCATCAGTGCACCGGAACGCCAAATGGACTGGATCGCATCGAACAGAATCTCATTTTCTTCGACGACCACGAAGTCCGGACTCGCGACCTCTCTCATCGTGACACTCGACTGCGCTCGCGCCGACGCATACCGAAGTGCGGTGTTGACGCGCACGACGCCGACGATGCGATCACCTTCAGTGACAACGACGTGCCGGATGCGGCGCGGTCCGGGCTGTGACAGGAGGTCCTCAACGCTGCTCAGAGCCGGCGCGAACACCACGTCTCGGTCCATGATTTCGCCTGCCCGCTGCACCAGGAACATGTTTGCCTGGCGCGCCTTCGGCACTGCGTGGCCCCGGCGGAACAGCTTCATGGTGTAGATATTCTCCTGGGACAGCAGCCGACGTACCCCGATGCTGAGGGCTACGGCCACGATCATTGGCAGCACGATGTCATAGTCCCGCGTCATCTCGAAGATCATCGTGACGGCGGTCATCGCTGCGCCTGTGCCACCGCCGACCATCGCACCCATGCCCACGATGGCGAAAGACGGCACGTCGAAGATGAGCGGCATATGCAGCGCCTTGAGCAACGCGCCGAACGCGCCGCCGATCGTAGCGCCCATGAACAGCGACGGCGAGAAGATACCGCCCGAGGAGCCCGAGCCAAGACTCAGGGTCGTGGCGAGCAACTTGCACACGAAGAGCAGCGTCATCAAACCAGAGGCCGCAAGCTGACCGCGCAGAATCGCCTGCACCGTCGCGTAGCCGACTCCGCTCACGTAGTAGTGGCCGAAGCGCGTGAACAGCGCATATATCAGGATACCGACCAGCAGCATTCCGAGCATGTGGCGCAGGTACCGCTGCTTGATGCGGTCGAAAAGGTCCTCGACTGCGTGAAGACCCTGCACGAAGATCGCGGCCGCAATTCCGGTAATGATCCCGAGCAGGCCGTACAGCATCAGCGTGATAGCCGAGGTGGCCTGGACACTCAGGGGGGTAATCGGCGGCACCGTGAAGGCCGGTTGCTCGCCGAAGAAGAAGCGACCGATGAACGTGGCCGTGCCGGTGGCTAGCGCGACCGGCAGGAACGAGCGTGCGCTGACTTCCGGCAGCATCAGTTCAATGGCGAAAAGTACGCCGCCGATCGGCGTATTGAAGGTCGCGGCAATACCGGCGCCGGCTCCGGAGGCAACCAGGATGATGCGCTGCCCGGGGGTCGTCCGCAGGAGCTGCCCGAGTGTCGAACCGAGTGCCGATCCAATTTGGATAATCGGCCCTTCGCGGCCCACCGCAGAGCCGCTGCCGATGGCGATCGCCGAGGCTAGCGATTTGACCAACGCGACGATCGGCCGGATCACTCCGCCGCCGTAATAGATCGCCTCCATGACTTCGGGGACGCCGTGGCCCTTGGCTTCAGGAGCGAACGTGCTCACGAGAAACGTGACGGCGATGGCACCCGCCACTGGAACCAGAATAATCAGAGGGCCCCAGGGACTCGCCGGCGTAAATAGATTAGCGTCGTAGTGCATGCTGAACTTGCCCAGAAAGAGCAGGTTGTGCACAAGACCGATCAAATCCCGAAACACCACCGCACCGAAGCCGGTGACGAATCCGACTACGAGCCCAAGCAAGGAGAGCGAGGTCAGGCTGAGCCGCTTTGTCAGCTGGGGGTCGCTGGGTCGTCGAAGCGAGGGGTTTGGAGCTGAGGTCGTGATTTCCATAGTGCCGCGAAGGTTCTCGGAGGGGTCCAGTCTCTCGCTACCAGCAATGGACGCGGCACGGCTCTCACGTCCCGACCACCGCTCAGTCATACTGTCCGAGCGTGCGCGGTCGGGCAAACCAATCGCTCACCGCGCAGCAGACCACCCGCTCCCCACGAGTCCACGCGTCGAGGAACACGGTAAGCCCATACACGTTCGAGGCTGTTGCGATGGCAGGAAAGTCTTCATCTTGCGATCGCCACGCTTAGCCGAGAGCGACAACGACGAGCCGACAGGTAGCAGGCATCGAGAGCTTCAAAGCGCGCTTGAACTTTATACGAGACATGACGTATCGTAAAGGACAATTCCTGCGAGAGCGCTTGACTCTTTTGACTGCTCTGCGGCCCCCAGAGCAAGTTTTGGCCCTCCCCGCAGTCGTGGCCCAACGGTCAGGCCACGCGGACCGTAGCGCTGATGATGAGCGCGAAGCGCTGGCGCGGTACAGACAAGTGACCACCGATCCTAGACTCACTACCCCGATGTTCGTCGCGCCCTTCCTCGCCTGGGGACTCGTCCGGCGCGTGCGGTGGGCATTCGGTCGCCACCCCGTCCGCGTGAGACGGATTTGGCTCCGTATTGGTGCGCTCGCGCTCGTCGGCGGGTTCGTTCTGGCGACCAGCGTGGTGCGAAACATCGAAATGCTGCCCGCTCTGACGATCGGCATCTTGGGCGGTGCGGCTCTGGCGTACGTGGGGCTTGGGCATCTTCGCTGCGCTCGTCGCGTACTATGTATTGTTCTACCTGGGCGTGCTCGCTAAGACCCAAGCACCTGCACCACCGGTACGCGGAAGTCTCACCGAATAGCGCGCCGAGCGCCTCCGGATTGCGCGTTTCGGGGTGCCTTCGAGAGTCCACGGCACCGCGGAGGCGCTCCCCGGTGCGTACTCCCCTCGATGGCTGGCACGGAAAATCACTCTTCCGGCTTACCTCCTTTTAGTATGTTCGTTCTATAATCCGGCGCGAGAACGAAGTTGGCAACTTCCCGACAGTTACCGCTTCATCAGGTGAGAGGATGGGAAGACCCAGAGCCTTCGACGAGGATGCCGTCCTGAATGCCGCGGTCGAGTCCTTCTGGAGCCGGGGGTATCAAGCGACTTCGGTGAAAGACCTCGTGGGTAGCACGCGAATCACCGCTGCCAGCCTGTATAACGCTTACGGCAACAAGCGCAAACTGTTCCAAACAGCTCTTGATCGCTACGTGGAAGGCACTATTGCAGCACGCATGCAACGCTGCGAAGCGTTGCCGCCCCGTGAGGCCATCCGAGCCTTCTTCGATGAGGTCCTGCATCGCTCGTTGCACGACCGTGGACATAAGGGCTGCATGCTGGTGAATTCGGCCCTCGAGCTGGCGCCTCATGACCCTGAGTTTCGGGAGATCATCGCCGGCGTCCTGCGGCGTCTGGAGGGCTTTTTTCTCGATTGCATCAAAAGAGGTCAGGCGGATGACACGATCACGCGTGCGGTTCCTGCGAAAACGCTGGCGCGCCATCTTCTGGGGGTTCTGATCGGAGTTCGCGTCCTCGCACGTGTTCGACGGGAACGAGCCCTGCTAGAAGGGGCAGTTGCGCCTTCGCTAGCCGCGCTCGACCGCTCGAATCAGGCCCCCTGAGAGCCGACTCCCGAGCTGGTCTGATGCTCGAACTCTATCATCATGGCTCATCGGCGTGTGCAGCCAAAGTGCGATTCGCTCTGGCCGAAAAGCGCCTGCACTGGACAGGACATTACATCGACATTCTGGCAGGCGAGCAGTTCACGCCGGCATTCCTCGCCATCAATCCGAAGGCCGTCGTACCCGTTCTGGTTCACAACGGTGAGATCATCCCGGAATCGACCGTGATCTGCGAATACGCCGAGGAGGTTTTTCCCTCATATCCCATCTACCCGCATTTGCCGGTTGATCGCGCACGCGTGCGGATCTGGGCGAAGGCAGTGGATGAAGAGCTGCATCCGGCCTGCTCGGCCATTACGTACGTCGTTTCCCACCGGCATACGATCCTGCGCACTGGGGTCGGGAGCTTCGAGGAGTTTCTCAGCAAGGGGAGCGGCGAAGGCGCCGCTGCGCGGTCGCTGAAATGGCAGTACATCCAGGAGGGCTTGGCCGCGCCTGGAGCCGCCGACAAGATCCGGTTGTACGACGCCTATCTGCACAAGATGGAGCAGGCGCTCAAGGGAAGGCACTGGCTTGTTGGCGGCGATTTTTCCATGGCGGACATTGCGCTCGCCCCGTACGTGAATCGGCTCTCGGCGCTGGCGATGGAGGGGATGTGGCTCGGCGGCCGGCTCCCGCGCGTTGAGGAGTGGTTCGAGCGCGTGCGCTCCCGGCCCGGATTCCATTCCGGTTTCATCGAGTGGATGCCGAAGTCGCTGGCTGAGGAGATGCACGCCAACGGAGAGCGCTCGTGGCCGGATGTCAGGAAATTGCTGGGCATCTGAGCGTATAAGGAGCCTACATGCTGGAGCTCTATTACTACGAAAATTCCATCTGCGCCGAGCGCGTGCTCATGACGCTGCAGGAGAAGGGCATTGGCGACTGGATCCCGCACCATCTCCTGTTATTCAAGGGAGAGCACTTCACGCCGGAATATCTAAAACTCAATCCAAAGGGTGTCGTGCCCACGCTCGTGCACGACGGACGGGTGATCCGGGAGTCGGCCATCATTTGCGATTATCTCGACGACTTGTCCGTGGAACATGCCCTCAAACCGGCTGGTCCGGCGGACCGGGCGCGAATGCGCGAGTGGGTCAAGGACGGTGACGATTATGTGTTTGAGGCCGTTGGCTCGTTCAGTTTTGCCTCAGTCTTCCGCGCCCGCATGCTTGCGATGTCGCCGCAGCAGCGGGCCGAGCATTGGCGCAAGCAGAAGGTGCTCGACCGCGCCCTGCGGCAGATCTCCTGCACGGAACAAGGGCTCGAGTCTCCTTATGTCGTCCGTGCCATCGCTACGTGGGACCGGACGTGGAGCTACATCGAGGAGGCGCTCGCAGACGGGCGAATCTGGCTGATGGGCGAGCAGTTCACACTGGCCGAGATTTGCTATGCGCCCTTCATGGCACGTGTCGAGGGCCTTCGGCTCTTGGACATCTGGCTTCGCGATCGTCCGTTGAGCCGGGCATGGTGGAGGCGTTTGAGAGAGCGGCCGAGCTTCGCGGCGGCTGATGTCGGCCCGTCGGCCGCAGAGCGCGAAGTATATGCGCGCGAAGGGGCGGGCATCGCCGATGGCGTCGCCGATCGGCTCGAGCAGATCCGGGCGGGGCGCGCAATGGAGCTCGCGCTGTCGTCCTTCTTCGGCGAACGTCACCTCGCTCCAGGGGACCGGACCTGATTCGGAACATCGGGGGCGAAGTTCCGAGTCGCAGGCTTAACCGACGCGAGCTACCAACGCAGCAGCCATCGACCGCTCAGCGCGCCCAACGTGGCTGCGGCTGCGATACCGAGCGTATACCAGGTGGCGACGAACGCAGCCGCCTGCTCCGGGCAGTGAAGTCCATAGAAGGTTGCCGCGAGCGCGCCGGAGGCGAGGCCCGCCATAGCACCAGTGTACGTGAGCCGGGTTGGCGCCAGGCCGCGCAGTGCGATGACGAGTGCTGCGTAGATCGGTAGCGCCAAAAGCAGAATGAGCGGTGAGCAGACCTTCCACGTCTTACCCAACCAAAGAGCGAGGCGCGTCGCGGGCGCTGCGAAGAGTATCTCGCCCGCTCCGAGTGCCAGCATTGCAAGTATGATCAGCGCGAGGGCGAGGGGTGCGGCCTTGAGGTGCGTACCGGGTGCGGCGAGGCGCTTCACGGTAACTGCGGCCGCGACGGTTAGCAGCCCCGTGTAGCCGGCCTTCATCCAAAACCACGGCTGCCGCGCGGCCTCCACGAGGGATTGGCAGTGCAGTCCGAGCACGACCAGCGCGAGACTTGCAACACCGCCCGCGGCGAGCGCCGCGAGGAGCTTGCGGGTTGCCGCTCCAGGCGGTCTCGCCTGAGTATCGCGCGACAGGAGCTCTATGAGGTCAGCCGTTCTCATCGTGCCAGGCTCTATTTAGCCATTTGAGAGTGCGATGAAGCATCACGCGTGCCGACACAGCCGTGACGCCCCGTCTCTGTGCTGCTTCTTCGATCGAAAGCCCCTGAAGTTTCACATCTTGTAACAGACTTCGCTGCCGGGGTGGAAGTTGCTCGAGGAGCCGTTCCAGATCGGTGCGCAGGGCGCCCTCCTCGGGATCGTCGGTGGCGAAGAGTGCGCCCGCGTCCTCGAGCGGAACGTGGGTCTGCCGGTACCTGCGGCGCAGATGATCGATGAGCTTGTAGCGGGCCAAGGCATAGGCCCAGGGCATGAAGGGGAGGGCGCGATCGTAGCTGTCACGCTTGAGGTGCACTGCCAGCAACGTCTCCTGGACTAGATCTTCGACCTCGTGTGTGGCTGCTCCGAGGCGGCGAGCGAAGTAGCCGCGCAAATGGCGACTAAGCAGCACAAGCAGTTCCTTGTGTGCACTCGAATTGCCCTCGAGACCGCGGATCATCAGCGCCCGAAGACGCTCTTCGGTGTCGACTTTCGGCTCCACGGTGCTCGCCTCTGCGCGCACAGCCGCCTCGGGCATCACCTGATCTCCCTCTCGGGGCCGCGGAGCCCGACGCGTGCTTGGGGATGGATGCTCTCGCCTGGAACGAGCCGCGACATTGTAGGGCGAGCCGCCCTCATACCACAAACCGCCGATCGAGCGCGTCGCAACGCCCACAGGCCTGCCGCCGACGCCGGCTCGGAAGAAAAACCGCTGCCACCTTGTAACGCTCGTGTTCATCGCGGCGAATTCGGACAGCATGAAGAGCTTCCTCCAGCTTTGCACCCAGCCAGTCGGCCCTCTGCGTGAGGGCTGGTGGGCTCTCCCCCTACGTCTCATGGTCGGTTACGGCTTCATGGAGCACGGCTTCGCGAAGCTCGTGCGCGGCGTGAGTTCGTTCACCGACATCCTCCACGCACTGCATATGCCGGCCGCGCCACTGCTCGCTTGGGCAACCATCGCCACCGAGCTCATCGGCGGTTGCGCCGTGCTGCTGGGCGCGCTCGTGCCGCTCTTCAGCGTCCCGATGGCGGTCGTGCTCGTCGTAGCGATCTTCACGGTTCACCTTCCAAACGGATTCAGTTCCATAAAGCTCGAGGCCGTGACCCACGCCGGCGCCCACTTCGGGCAACCTGGCTACGAAACGGACTTGCTCTATCTCGCATGTTTAGCTGCGCTCGTGCTGGGCGGAAGCGGTCCGTTCGCGCTGGATGCGCTTGTTCTGCGCTGGGGAGCGCGAGATCGGATCTCGGCAAGAGAGCGCCGTCATCCGACCGCGGCCGCGGCTGAGTCGCCTTCATTCCGTCCCGGAACGGTCATGCCTTGCCACGAACGATCAGAAGGGAGATGACGATGTTGCGATACTCACGTCGATCCATCGCCGCGCGCGCAGCCGGGATTCTGGCCGTCACGCTGCTTGCAGGTACGCTCGCCGTTGCAGGCGAGGAGGGCGACGAGTCCCACCGGAGCCCACTCGTGCTCACGAGCACCAATGACCCGGCGAGCAATCAGGTCTTGGTCTTTGAGCTGACGACGGTCGGGACACCGGCCCTGTCCCTCGTGCAGACGCTGCCGACGCGCGGCCGTGGCGGTGCAGCTGGAAACGCCGGGATTCTCCAGATGCGCGACGATTTTGGCGCCGTGGCCAACTTCGGATCGAACACGGTCAGCGAACTCGTCAGGGATGGCGACTCCATCTCTGTCAGAGACGTCATCAGCTTGGCACCCGGGTGCCTCAAGCCCGACTCGGTGGCCCTCAAGGACGGGCAGCTGTTCGTCGCGGGCGCAACGTGCATCGAAAGTCATGCGTGGCCCTCGGGTAGCCTCGACGGATCGGTCGATCACCTCACTGATCCCTCGGCCGCCCAAGTCGCAGTCGGCGATACGTGGGGTGCCGTCACGATGACCTCCGGCTCCGTCCTTCAACTGGGGCTCACGCGTTCGGCCGCACTCAATGGCGTCGCCACCGCCGTGACGCTGCCCAGCTCAGCCAATAACACCCCGCTCGGCGCCGCCTTCTGGGGCGATGTCCTCGGATTCACCCCCGCCCACAGCCCCGACAGCTTCGCGATTGTCGACGCGCAGCGAAGCGTCTACCCGGTCGTAGGTCCGACGCCGCCATATCCGACCAACGCGCCCTGTTGGGTGGCGAAGGGGCCGGGAAACATCTGGTACACGGGCAACAGTCCCGGCCAGGCGATCTCGATCTTCTTCAGCGACGGAAAGGGGGGAGCGTTCTACAAATCCATCTCCCTGCCGGGCGTCGCCACGGACATCACCGTCTCCGCCGACGGCAAGTGGCTCGCGGTCATCTATACGGCGAACGGTAGCGGCTACGTGTCAGTGTTCGCGATCGATGCCTACGGCGGTCTCTCGCTCGAAGCCACTTCGGATACTGTCGGCGTTGCCGCCTTCAATGGGGTCGCGATCAGCCAATAGCACCGCTCGCTTGGGAGCAAGTGTACGGCGGGCGACGATCAGGCAGCTGCGGTCAGCCTGCGCGCGATGGGCGCGGGGGTTGTGACCGGGCGTCGTGTGCCAGAGGCTCGATGAGTCGGTGGTTTTCAACGCCAACAGCCTGACTCAACCATTTGAGGCTGCGATGGAGCGTAACGCGGGCGGACCCCGCGGTAACGCCCCGCTTCCGCGCCGCCTCTTCGACCGACAATCCCTCAAGCTTCACATCCTCGATCAATGTGCGCTGATTAGCCGGTAGGCGTTCGAGGAGCCTTCTGACATCGCTGCGCACCGCGCTCTCCTCGGTATTCTCGAGCGCAAACGGCTCTTCGGTGTCTTCGAGCGGTACGTGGGGCGAACGACCGCGGCGGAAGTGATCCACCAACTTGTAGCGCGCAACGGCGTAGGCCCATGGGGTGAAGGGCAGCTGCCGATCATAGGTGTCACGCTTCAAATGCACCGCGAGAAGCGTCTCTTGCACGAGATCTTCAATCTCCGCACCACCGATCCGCCGTGCGAAGTAACCGCGCAAGTCACGGCTAAGCTCCCCGAGAAGCTCACGATACGCGCGGCAGTCTCCGTCCAGGCCACGAATCATCAGCAGGCGGAAGCGCTGTTCGGCCTGTTCTCGCTTTTGCGACGCGCACGCCTCTGCCGCCACGTTCATCTCCCTGTCAGGCCTTCACAAACTCGGTCGCCGAGCGCACCACCCCCTCGAGAAGGGCTCGTTCAGGGCGCGTGCGCGCCAGAACCCGGATACCGAGCATCACCCCAAGGAGAAGCCTCGCGAGATCGTCGGCCGATTGGGCTCGCGTCACCGAACCATCCGCCTGTCCGCGCAGAGCGCACTCGCGGAACAAGCGTTCAAGCCGTCGAAACACTGCCGCGACCATCGCCTTGAACTCCGGGTCGTGGGGAGCGGTGTCGAGCCCGGCGTTGACGATCAGGCAGCCCTTTCTGTCACGATCGGCGCACGACCCTTCGGCGAGCGCGAAAAAGAAAGCCTGAAGCGCCTCGAATGCCGAGCCCTGGCCCGCCAACCGCTCGCCGCACCAATCGAGGGCATCCGTCGCGTACTTCTGCAGAACTTGTCGATAGAGGGCGCGCTTGTCTCCGTAGGCGTTATACAGACTCGCCGTCTGCAGACCCATGCGATCCGCCAGCTCGCGAATCGAGGTCGCATCGAACCCACGCGTCCAAAAGAGCTCCGTAGCGGCGTTCAAGACCGCAGTCTCCTCGAATTCACGTGGACGCCCCATGTCGCTCCCGAGGTCTCGAGACGCTTGGCGGACTACCAGGTTCCAATTCTAGAGCGTACGTTCTAAAATGCAAGCGCGGCCTTGGAGGGCGCTGTGGCGCTGCCTGATCGGTCCGCGATCGGCGGCCGCTCTGTCGATTGAGCTCGGAAGCGATTTATGCACGTCGCTGTAACGTTCCGGCGAGCCGCAACGTACTACGGTCACAAGGCACACCCGGTGTCTTTCAAACCTGAGGAGTCTCAGCCGTGTTCAAATTCGTGTCGACCCTCGCGACCGTTCTTGCCGTCTCCGTCGCAGCCCCGGTTTTCGCACAAGACTCGTCCTCGACGTCGTCTGATCACGCCGCGATGCAGCACAACGACTCCATGCATCATGAGAGCTCGATGACTCATGGTGGAAAGGGTCACGACAGCATGGCGCATACCGCAAAGTCCTCGATGACCCATGGCTCGATGCATCACGACGCGACCACACGTGGCGACTCATCCGCTGGCGGCATGAAGCACGAGCATGGGACGACCCACGACAGCATGACCCATGACCCGAAGGCCTCGGGGCCCTGACACGCCCAAAGCATCCGCGGCTACGGTGAGGACTGACTCGGAGCACGGGAAATGATGGCCCAGAGGGTGATCCGAACGTTCTTTCTTACCGATGATCGCGCGGGCCGCAAGCTCTTGGTCTATCGGCATACAGCGGCGGTTCGGGTTCTGCACTGGGTGAACTTCGTCACCCTGACCGTCATGCTGATGAGTGGGCTGCAGATCTTCAACGCCCACCCCGCGCTTTACTGGGGAGCAACCTCGCAGTTCTCCCATCCCGTTCTAGGCATGCACGCGGTGCAAGACGAGCAGGGCGACACGAAGGGCGTAACCACGCTCGGAGCGCATAGCTTCGTGACAACTGGACTTTTCGGCTGGTCAAGGGACGAAAATGGCAGCTACACGGAGCGCGGATTTCCGCGGTGGGCGACGCTTCCGAGCGACACGTGGCTTGCGATGGGCCGTCTGTGGCACCTCTTCTTTGCCTGGATCCTGGTTGCCAACGGTTTCATGTATCTGCTCCTCGGTCTGATTTCCGGGCACCTGCGGCGGGATCTGTGGCTGACAGGCACCGACTTGCGGCACCTCGGCCGCACGTTCCTCGATCATCTGCGCTTGCGATTTCCGAAGGGCGAGGAGGCACGCCGCTACAACGGACTGCAGAAGCTCGCCTATCTGTTCATCATCTTCATCGTCGGCCCGCTGGTCGTCCTCACCGGCCTCACGATGTCGCCGACGATCAATGCGGGCTTCCCCTGGCTCCTGGGGCTGTTCGACGGCCGCCAGAGCGCACGCACGATCCATTTCATCTGCGCAATGACGCTGCTTGGCTTTTTCATCGTGCACATCGTGATGGTGATTCTCTCGGGCACCTGGAACAACGTGCGCTCGATGATCACCGGCCGCTATGCAATCGAGATAACGCCCTCGACCGCTGCGGAGTCGCATCATGAGTAACATCATCAACGTTCCCCGCCGACAGCTGATTCTCGGGCTCGGCGCGGGCGCCGGCACCCTGCTGCTCGGCGGTTGCGACCGGCTCTCAAGCCTGCCGCAGACCCAAGGCGTGCTCGGTTCGGCGCAGTGGTTGGCGCGTGCGGCACAACGCGCACTCGTGTCGCGCGATGCGCTCGCCCCGGAGTTCACCCGCGCGGACATCGCCCCGGTCTTTCGGGCCAATGGCACGACGAATCCGGACAATCCGGAGTATCAGGCGCTTGCGCGGAACGGATTTCGAGACTGGCGGTTGCGAGTGGGCGGGCTGGTAGAGAATCCCAGAGCGTTCTCGCTGGATGATCTCCGCTCGATGACGGCGCAGACGCAAATTACGCGCCACGACTGCGTGGAGGGTTGGAGTTGCATCGGACAGTGGACCGGTCCCTTGCTGCGCGATGTGTTGGCGCGGGTCGTGCCGAAGCCACAGGCGCGGTACGTGATGTTCTTCTGCGCGGACCCCATGGACGATGGCGGTGATTTGTATTACGAGAGCATCGACATGCGCACCGCCGCGCACCCTCAGACGCTACTCGCCTATGCGCTCAACGGCGAGACGCTGCCGATCGCCTACGGTGCGCCGCTTCGCCTGAGGTTGGGCCGCCAACTCGGCTACAAGATGGCTAAGTACGTGATGCGCATTGAGCTGGTGTCGAGCTATCGGCCATTCGGGCAAGGACAGGGCGGCTATTGGGAAGATCAGGGATACGCGTGGTACGCGGGTATCTAGCTTTCGTCCAAGACTTTTGGCAGGAGAGACCCTATGAGCAGATTCGAGGGCAAAGTGGCGGTCGTGACGGGCGGCAATAGTGGCATCGGGCTGGCTAGCGCGAAGCGACTGCACGCAGAAGGCGCCCGTGTGGTGATCACCGGCCGAAATGCGAAAACGCTCGACACGGCCCTGGGCGAAATCGGCAGTGGGGCGGTGGCCGTGCAGGCCGATGTGTCCAAGCTTGCGGACATCGACCGAATGTACTCCGTCGTCGCCTCGAAGCTCGGCAAGATCGACGTGCTCTTCGCGAATGCGGGCATTGCGAGATTTGCCCCATACAGCGCGTCCGACGAGGCGCTCTTCGATGATCTGTTCACGATCAATGTGAAGGGCGTCTACTTCACGATTCAGAAAGCGGTCCCGCATCTGAACGATGGCGCCGCCGTAATCCTCAACACCAGCATTGTCGCGAGCAAAGGTACGGAGAACATGGGCGTCTATGCTGCAACGAAGGCAGCCGTGCGTTCCTTTGCCAGAACCGCCGCCGGGGAACTGCTGAGCCGCAACATTCGCGTCAACGCGGTGGCTCCCGGGCCGATCCTCACTCCGATCTTCGGCCGCAGCGGCCTGACGGGGGAGCAGATCGAGGGTTTCAAGGCAGGCATCTCCCTGCGCGTTCCGATGCATCGAATGGGCCATCCGGAGGAGATCGCGAGCGCGGTGGCGTTTCTCGCCTCGGACGATGCCTCCTACATTACCGGGGTCGAGCTCAACGTCGATGGGGGGATGGCAAGTCTCTAAACACGATTCAAGGCGGGCCGCCCCGGGGGGATAGCTCAACGGCCCGGCAATGCTCGGCGCCCTCTCGGCGCGCGTGCAGGGCTCAGTGCCCCCTCGGACCTTTCGCGAGCAGGTGCCGCAAGGCCTCGATGTTCGCCGGTTTCACCAGATGCTCCTCGAACCCGGCGCCCAGGGCGGCGTCGCGGTCCTCGATGCGCCCATAGCCGGTCATCGCCACGAGTTGCAGCGGTCGGCCGTGCGAGGCATCGCGCAAGTGACGCGCGAGCTCGTACCCCAGCGTCGTTGCTCACGGATGTGGCTGTTGGGCTGTCTCGCCGCCGGCCGAGTCCGGTGAAGGCCTTCGGGTTGCCCGACAAGCACCTGAGCAGGCAGACCGTGACTCTCGGTGAATATGGGGGCACACACCCCTGTGGAATACGCTGAGTCAACGAGCGGCTGCCGGCTGACCACTACGAGCCGCGCCGGCAACTGATGTCTGCGTGTTCATATCGTTGCGACTGGCTCTTCGTGATAGCTTTCCGCGCGCATTTCGGGGCGGCCACTTCGATGAACAGAAACTGCTCGGTCTTCCTAACGGTCATTTTGCTGCTCTCGGCAGTCGCTCGGGCTGCGGACTCCGACTCCGACTCCACGTCCACGAATACCGTCCAGGAAGTCGTCATCCAGACCTCGAGGGACAAGGGTGACTACCGGGTACAGACCCTCGACTCGGTGGGTCCGCTCGGCAACGTTCCCATCGTGGACGTGCCCTACTCGGTTTCCGTACTGCCCTCGGATCTGATCGAGAACACCCAGGCGGTCAATTTCAAAGAAGTCTCCAAGTACATGCCGCTGGTGTCCTTCCAGGAGCAGCAGGGTCCGGACATCCTGCGTCCCATGACGCGCGGCTACCAGGGCAGCAACTTCGAGAACACCAAGATCGACGGCATGACGATCTTCATGACCGGGGTCACCTCGATGGAGCAGTTCGATCAGATCGAGGTCGTGAGCGGCGCCTCGTCCTCGTTGTATGGCCCGGTACCCCCGTCAGGTGAATTCAACATGGTCACCAAGCGGCCCACTGACTACGACCTGCGTGAGTTCACCGCCGACTATGCCAGTGACAGCATCGGCACCGCGAAGGCCGATCTGGGTGGCAATCTCGATGGCAACGGCATCATCAGCTATCGCCTCAACACCGTGTACAGCGATGGCCAGGGCTACGTGGCCGATAGCCATGAACGGCGTACGCTCGTCGACCTGGGTGTGGACGTGCGCCCGTGGGAACATACCGTTCTGGAGCTGAACTACAGTAGCAACACGCTGCTCACCCAGGGCTTCCAGGGTTGGTTCACGTATGCCGACTCGAAGCAGAAGAACGGCAGCTACCTCACGTTGCCACCGGCGCCGGATCCGCAGCAGGAAGGTCTCGGACAGCCCTTCGCCGGCGTGTACTTGCGCACCGACATCGACGAGGCGCGCATCAAGCAGGACTTCGGCGGCAACTGGCACCTGGTGGCGGGCGTCCTCAACGAGACCGTCGAGCGCAACATCAATACGGCCGTCAACAACCTAACCTCGGATACCGGCAACTACAACACCAATTACGCCAGCGGCTTCGCGCCCCGGTTCGCGATCACCAGCGACGTCGCCTACCTGAACGGCAGCTTCGATACCCTCGGCATCGGTCATGACTTCACCCTCGGTTCGGCCGGTTACCGTGCTTCGTCCTATTCGGTCATCGCTGCGGCCAACACCGCCTGCCCACCCAGCCCGACCAGCACCTGCCTGGGAAGCGCCAATCTGGCCGATCCAGTGATCTTCGTGCAGCCCGTGCAGGGGCCGCCGCCGGTGGGTCGCGGCTTCATTTACGATTCCTCGGATCAGTATCAGCAGGGCTTCAATATGAATGACACCTTGAAGTTCACCGATCACTGGCTGCTGGCCCTGGGCGCCAGCCAGGACTGGTTCCGCACCAACAACTTCAACAACAAGAGCGTGCAGACTGGAGAGTTCAGCAGCCACGGCATCAGCCCGAGCGGCAGTATCATCTTCAAGCCCACAAGCAACTCCACGCTGTATGCCACCTACGTCAGCAGCCTGCAGGCCGACGCGGATACCGCGCCCGCCTCGACGGCCAGTATCACCGTCGTGAATGCCGGCGACAGCCTCGCCCCCTATCGGAGCAAGGAGTACGAAGTCGGGTACAAGGTCAACTTCGAGACGATCTACTTCACCGCGGCGCTGTTCGACATGGATCGTCCCTTTGCGAACACCTTCCCGGTCGACGGGAATCCGAACCGGGTGATTTATGAAATCGTGGGCGACCAGCTCAACAAGGGTCTGGAACTCTCCGCGGTGGGTCAGGTGATCGGCGGGCTGACGGTGTACGGGGGCATCACGTTGCTGAACTCGACGATGGAGAACACTCCTCTGGCGTCAACGGACAACCAGCCGTACGTGGGCACGGCCAAGGTCAAGGGCAACGTGCTGCTCGAGTATCACATTCCAACCATTCCAGGTCTGGTGGCGACTTTCGACTACCAGTTCTCCGGTCCGCGGCCGGGAGATGACACGGACCAGTTCTCCGTCGCAGGCTATAACCTGTTCGATGTTGGCGGGCGATACACGCTTCGGATGTGGGGTACACCGGTCGCCTGGCGTCTGGCGGTGGAAAACATCACCGATAGGCACTACTGGTCAACGATCGGACCGAGCAACATCACCGGAGCCGACACGGGCAACCTCGTGGCTCACATCGGCGCACCCCGCACCCTGCAGGCCTCCGTTACCGTCAAATTCTGATCAGCACCCGGCGGGGGTCGGTCAGCCGACGCCTCGAGGGAGGGGCTGAGCCGAAGTCCAGTCGCGGCGTACTGCCATAGCGATCGCTTGCGATTACCACAGCACCGCTGCGAGCACGAGAAACACGATCAATGTCCCGAGGACGTACGCGACGTATGCGTTGATCCGCCCGTGATGCATGCGAGCGAGGAGCCGGGCGCCGCGCTCGAGCTCGGTGGCGAGCCCCTTCAGAACGAGTCGATCGACCCAATGCACGGGCTCGCGGGTTCGCCGGATCGCCACACGGAAGTGCTGTGCCACGGTCTCCTCGGTATCCTCGACGGTGCGGGGTCTGAGGATGGCATCGAAGACGACTCGCACCGGGTTGGAAAAGCCGGTGGCGGTATAGGTCATCTCGGGGAAGAGTTCCCGGACGCCGCCGTCCCAGCGCGTCTCCTGCCGCCTCGCACGCCTGCGGGTCCCAAAGCGGACGGCCCCGACAATCACGATCAGGAGTCCCGCGAGCACCACCACACCCCAGGATGTGGACATGGCGAAGGCGACATGCTGGTCAGCCCCCGCCCGGTGCAGAACGATGAGACCGCGGCCGGGCAGAGCGCGCTCGCCGATCTGCGCGCCGAGGTCATGGAAATCGGATACGAATTCCCGCGGAAGGCGCGCCTCATCGGCGCTTCCTGCAAAGAAGGGAGGCACGAGCGCTTGGGTTGCGCGGCTCTCGCCGAGGTTCGGAAGCGTGCCACTCAGTGTGGGAATGACATAGGTCGGGGTGATGCCGAGAAGGAGACACAGCACGGCGAGCGCCCCCATCGGCGCGAGCATGGTTGCGGGCGCCTCGGTGGCGCGTGCAGCCTCGCTCGAGCGGGCGTGGCCGAGAAATCCCATCGCGAACGCCTTCACGAAGCAGGTCACCGCAAGCGCGGCAGTGAGTGCGAGCGTGACTCCGGCGAACACGAAGACGAGCTTCACCGCGCTCGAGCCGAGCTCGACGCTGCGCAGCAGCGCCTGAAGCATCAGCCACTCGCTCGCGAACCCGCTGAACGGATACATCGACGCGATCGAAAGCGACCCGGCCAGGAAGAAAAGTCCGGTCCACGGCATCGCGCGGATGAGCCCGCCGAGGCGATCGAGATCGCGAATGCCGGAGCGAGCGTCGATCGTGCCTGCACCGAGGAAGAGCAGCGCCTTGTAGATGGAGTGATTGGTGAGGTGATAGAGCGCGGCGACGAACGCGATCCCGGCGAGCGCGGGCCGCCCCGCCGCGGCGAACACGAACCCGGCGCCGAGCCCCGTGACGACGATCCCCATATTCTCGATGGAGCTGTGCGCGAGGAGGGTCTTCGAATCGTTCTCCGTCGTCGCGTAGAGAATCCCAACGAATGCCGAGACGGCGCCGACGATGAGCGCCACGACACCAGGACCGGGGGCGCTCACCGGCAGCAGTTCGACATTGAGACGCACGATGCCGTAGATGCCTAGATTGAGAATGACACCGGAGAGAAGCGCCGAGACATTGGCGGGAGCCGCCGGATGGGCGCGCGGGAGCCAGGAGTTGAAGGGAACGATGCCGGCCTTGACGCCGAACCCGAAGAGGGAGAGCAGAAAGACGGCCCACCGCAGGCCGGTGCCGGCGGCCGTCGCGGCCGGTCCGCCTGCTGCGCGTATCGCCTGAAAGTCGAGCGACCCGGCTGCGTTGGCAAGCAGAATCAATGCCACCGCGGCCGCAAGCGTTCCCGCCTCGCCCATCGCGAGCATGAGATAGCCTGCGCGGATGCTTTCCTCGCGCTCGAATTCGTAGTTGACGAGCAAGTAGCTCGTGATCGACATCAGCTCCCAGGCGAGCAGGAACGAGATCACATCGCGCGACAGCAGGATTGCCGCTATGGAGGCGTACAGACCGAAATACAGCACCGTGAACGCGCGCAGGCTGTAGTGCGCGCGGTAGCGTTCGAGGTAGCCGGCCGAGAAGATCGAGGTGAGCAGGTACACCACGGCGGTGATGAGGAGAAAGAGCCCTGAAAGCGGATCGAGGCCCAGCCGCAGCGCACCCGTCGGGAGGTGCCACAGATCCGTTTGAAAGGTGTGATGCGTGAGGAGGGCATCACCGGCGGCGATTGAAAGTGCGATCGATGCCAGCGCGCCCACGCTTCCAAGGAGGGCCGGATTGCGCCGCGGCGAAGTGGCGAGCGCAAGCACGGCGCCGAGGGCGCACAGCGCGAAGAAAAGCCCGATGCCGACCGTCTCGATCATCGCGCCCTGGCCGGTGGCGCGCGCCCGGTCGCCACGAGCAGCGCGTGCAGGATCGCAAGGGGCGGGGGAGGATTGCCCGGCACCTCGATGTCGACGGGCACGATCGAGGCGACCCCGTCGCTGCAGGTAAAGCTCGGACCGAAGATGCCGCCCGAGAGTGCGCAGGCCCCGACGGCGATGACGGTACGCGGCGTCGGCATGGCCGCGAGGGTCTTTTCGAGCGCGGTGCGCATCTGATCGGTGCCCGCTCCGACGATGAGCAGGATATCGGCGTGACGCGGCGTCGGGGTGAAGAAAAAGCCAAGACGATGCAAGTTGTAGTAGGGCGTTGCGAGCTGCTTGACCTCGTGCAAGCAGGCCCCGCAATCACCCGCATCGATGACCCGAATGTGCGTGGAATGAGCAAAGGCGCGGCCGAGCTGCGCGGCACCGCGGCGCTCGGAGCGGCTGCTGCGCTCGGCGGCTCCGGTCGATGCCAACCGGGCCCACTCATAGCCGCTCTCCCAGGGCACGGCATCGTCTCCCCGCGCGCAGCGCATGCAGTGCACGCAGCGTCGCGCATCGACTTCGATGCGATCTCGATGCCGCACGAGCGCGCCGGTCGGGCAGCGCTCTGCGACGAGGCCGCGCTCGCCCTCACCGAGCGCGCGCGCCGCCGGCAGTCCCGGGGTCACGCCGGGCGCCTGCTCGGCTCGCGCTGGATAGCGCGTCGTTTTGATGCCGGTTCGTAAGCCACTCAAGACCCATCGAGTCATGCGATGCCCTCAACGATCGTTTTCGGAGACGGACAGCCCGAAGGTCGCGAGAATGATCGGAAAGTCCTGGAAGGCGAACGCTTCGGCGGCGAGGTGGAAGGCGTGCCAATTGACGAACGAGGGCGGGATGATCCGATAGCGTTCGACTTCACCGCGCGCATCGACTCGTACCCAGTGAAACGCCGCCCCGAGCGGGGTTTCCGTCCAGCCGAGCGCTGCGCCCGCCGGACGGGCGGCCTGCGCGGCGCGCGTGACCTGCACGGCTCCGTCCGGCAGTTGCTCGAGCGCTTGCGCCATGAGCGCCGCCGATTGGCGCGCCTCGGCGAACAGCACGCGCAACCGCGCGTAACCGTCACCCTCGAGCTCCTTCGGCACCTCGAACCGGTAGGCGCCGTAGCCCCCATAGGGTTGAACCTTGCGTAAGTCCCGGAGCAGTCCTGAGGCGCGCGCAATCGGTCCGACGAGCCCATACGCCCGCGCTTCGTCCGGGGTCACGATCCCGACCTCCTCGAGGCGATCGAGGAAGCTGCTGGTGCTGACGAGCCGGCGTTCGAGCGCATCGAACCGGCGCAGGATACCGCGCGTCTGGGCGAGGGCTGCGTGCAGCGGCCCGACATCGAAATCGCGGGTCAAGCCACCGCAGGCGGCAAGCCCGAACAGATATCGGTGACCGGTGAGAGCGCCGCAGAGTCTGAGCAGCTCCTCCTCGAGGACCGCAGCCTCACTCGATGCCACCGCCAGGGCGGTCGATTCGCAGATCTCCTCGACGGCGCCGACATGGTGGCGCAGGCGCTCGAGCTCGGCGACGAAGACTCTAAGCGCGACCGCGCGGGGTGGCGGCTCGATGCCACCGATCGCCTCGAGCGCCTGGGCGAATGCGATCCCGTGCGCGAAGGCCGTGAGGCCGTTCAGGCGTTCCGCGAGCAGCAGCGCATCCTCGGCGGGTCGGCCCTCGGCGATCTTCTCAATGGCGCGATATTTGTAGAAGAACCGCGGCAGGACCCGGATCACATCTTCCCCGACCGTCTCGAGCAGGAAGTGGGCGGATTCGCTGACACCGGAGAAGACCGGACCGATTGGCATGCCGAATGCGCCGGGCGCGTGGACGATCCGCTTGGGGCGCCAGTCGGGATTCGGTGCACGCAGGGGCGGGGCTTTCCGTCCATCGAACGGCTTGCGCATCGGGGCGAGCCCTTCTTGCCACACATCGTCGTGCAGGACGAAGTCCCCGAGGTGCGGATGGCCCTCGAAGGTGAGTCCAAAGAGATCCTCGGCCTCGCGCTCGTGCCAGTCCGCCGCGTGGATGGCATCGCTGATGCTCGGAAAGCGAACCTCATCGAGGGGCTGCCGCATCGAGAGGCGGATCCAACCCCAGGGCGCCTCGGTCGAATAAAATAGGTAGGCGAGTGACCACTCGTCCGTCTGTTCGACGACCAGGCCCGCGAAGACGAAGCCGAGCGTCTGAGCGATCCAGGTGCACAGATGCTTGAGCGCCGCGGGTCGGCACTCGATCTCGTACCCGAGCCCCCGGGGATCGTGGCGGATCGCGACATGATCCGACCATTCCTGCGGAATGTGCGCAGTCAAGGTGGCGCTCTTCATCGAGTCACCTCGCTGCATCGGCGGCAAGGCGCAGCAGATGATCGAGCGGTGCCGGCAGATAGAGGCCCAGCACGATGACGAGCGCACCGCCAATGAGGAGCATCGCGGTGCAGCTGCGAGGCAGCGGGAGTCCTCGTGCCGCAGCCGGCGCTGCTTCCGGCCAGGCCGATGTGGAGGGCCGGAACCGATCCGCCGCCGGCTCGCTCGCCGCCTCGCCCGCCCGGCCAAACACCATTCGGTTGATGTGCAGCAGGATCCCGAAGAAGGCGATCGCGATGAAAAGCGCGAGCAGGCTCACCACGACGTAGCGGCCCTGTGCGATACCGGCCCTCAAGATGGAGAACTCGCTCAAGAACACGGCAAGGGGCGGCGCCCCGCCGATCGCGAGTGCCCCGAGCAGCAGGCTCGCCGCGGCGGGGGGTGAGGTGCGCATGAGGCCGCGCACCGAGGCGATCTGCCGGCTCGTCACGGTGAGCAGCGCCGACCCGGCCGCGAAGAAGCAGAAAGACTTGGTCACTGCGTGGCAGAGAACCTGGTATAGCGCACCGTAGCGCGCCGCCTCGCTCCCGAGGCCCGCCGCAACGAGAATGATGCCCATGTGCTCGACGGTCGAGAAGGCGAACAGCCGCTTGTAGTCGCGGACCTGCAGCAGCAGGAACGCGGCGACGCCGACCGAAATCAACCCGAAGACCGGCATCCAGCTCACGACGCCAGAGGCGGGACTCGCCCCGACGATGGGCAGCAGGCGCAGGATCACGTAGAGGATGCTCGTCGTCTCGATTCCGGAGAGCAGCGCGCACACCGGCGATGGCGCCTGGCTGTGGGCGTCGGGGAGCCACGTGTGGAGCGGTGCAAGCCCCACCTTCGTGCCGAATCCCACCACGATCAGCAGGAAGGCTGTCCTGATAAGGGGCGCCGGCATGTGCGGCGCGGCGGCGCGGAGCGCATCCCAGGTGTAGGGGCCCCCGCCCGCCCCCTGGAGCGCCGCGAACAGCAGCAGAAAGCCGAGCAGTGCGATGCCTGCGCCCATGAGCGACAGCGCGACGTACTTCCAGGCCGCCTCGAGCGCTTCACGCGTGTTTTCGAAGCTCACGAGCAGCGCCGAGGAAAGCGTCGTGAGCTCGACACAAATCCACACCAGCGTCGGCTCGGTGACCATCGGGATGGCGAGCATCGCGAACACGAACACGTTGTAGTTCGCGTAGTACACGCGCAGACGCCCGAGTTCCCGCGCGCACTCGCGCTCCATGTAGCCCCAGGAGTAGATCGCGGCCATCGCCGCGACGAACGCCACGAGCAGGACGATGAGCGCGCTCAGGCCGTCGACCGACAGAAAGAACCGCCCGGGCCCCGCGACGATGAGGCCGGCCGCCGCGTGTAACGCAACGATTACGGCGAGGGCGAGCACGATGAGGCTGCTCACGACCGTGGCCGCCTGTCCGGTGCGCCGCAGCGGCACAAGTCCGCTTACCGCGGCGGCGGCGAGCGGAACCGCGAGGATGAGGAGCAGGATCACGCAGCACCTTCCTCGGCGCGTGGCGCCCCGGCTGCCGTTGGCACATCGGCCTCCCTGAGCATCGCGAGCTCTCCGACGAGCGTCGAGCCGAGGCGACGCTGGATCGTACGTACCAGCACTCCGGTGACGAAGACGAGAATCAGCCCGTCGGAGGCCACCGCCAGCTCGACGATGAGGGGTAGCTCGCGCGACAGCGCGATGCCCGCGAAGAACGCGCCGTTCTCCATCGCGAGAATGCCGATGAGCATCGGCACGGCCTCGCGCCGCACGGCGAGCGTGTAGGCGCCGAGAAGAAGTCCGGCGAATCCAATGGGGACGTTCGCGCTACGGAACGGTACCGCTACGGCGCCGAGAATCGGAATGCTGAGAAAGTACGCGAGGATCGCGAGCAGCAGCGCCACCGTGAGTGAGGTGGGGATATTGAGTACCTGGTCGATCTCGCGCCGCGTGTACACCTCGGAGGAGAGGGCCCGGCGCAGGAGCCACGGGATGATGATGGGTTTGGAAATCAAATTGACGAGCCCGACGCCTGCGAGGTGCCAGGAGCGGAATTCGCCCGCAAGGAGGAAGGCCGAGGCGGCCAGGAGCAGCGATTGATAGATGAACAAGATCAGGCAGCCGCGAATCTGGCGCGTGGCGACCATCGCGAACGCGGTTAGCAGAAACAGACCGCCCGCGAGAGCATTGAGCGCGGCGAGGAGGGAGGCGGCCGAATTTCCGTTCATCCTCGAGCTCCCGCACCGTCAGGCGGTGAAGACCCGTGTGATCATCGCTGCGACGCAGGTGATCAAGGCGGCACCGAGGAACTCGCTGATGCGAAAGAGCCGCAACTTCGAGAGCGAGGATTCGATGAGAACGAGTACCAGGACGAGCGCAAGGATCTTGAGCGCCACGCGGGGGATCGCGAGCAGCGCCTGCGTGTAAGGCTGGACGGCTGCGAGCCCCCACGGCGTTACGAGGACATTGAGGAAGACGCACATGAGCACCATGAGCTTCATGTGGCCACCCCATTTCATGAGCGCGGCGCCGCGGCCCGAGTATTCGAGCGACTTCGATTCATCGATCATCGCAAGCTCAAAATGCCCGGTCGGACTGTCGACCGGAATGCGGCCGGCTTCCGCCAGGATGAGCATCAGGAATGCGGCGACGAGCAGCACGTGGGGCGGGGCGAGGAAGCTCGATGGGGAGAGCATCCATTGTTGCTGCACTACGTACGGAATCGTCGAGCCGGCGACGAACGAGACGGTGAAGAACACGACCATGAACACCGGCTCGGCGAGGAAGCTCACCATGCGCGTGCGGCTCGCGCCCATCGCACCGTACGGATTGCCGGCATCGACGGCGCCGAGTGCTGCGAAGAATCCCCCGAACGCCAGGATGAAGCCGACAGCGACCATGTCGCCCATGAAGGCGAGGAACAGCGGATAGGAGGTGAGCACCGGGATCAGCAGCGTCACGAAGACCGGCGCGACGAAGACGATGTAGGGAGTTGCGCGGAATATCCAGGAGCTGTCTGCGGAGAGCACCTCGTCCTTGTGGAAGAGCTTCCACAGGTCGAGATACGGCTGGAAGATGCTGGGCCCGCGCTTGGATTGAACGATCTCTTTGAGCCGGCTCAGCACGCCGCTCACGAGTGGAGAAAGTGCGAGCACCGTCAGGACCTGCAGCGCATTGATGAGGACGCGGTGCAGCATGATGGCGCATCAGTCCCGCAGGACGGTTCGGCGCGATGAGCCAGCCAATCGAGTCGCGAGCCGTAAGGACGACGCCATCTCCCCTCCCAAGCCCGTCCCAGTCGAACGAGCACGGTAGGCGTCATCAGCCGATCCGGCAGTTCAAGGAGGAAGCCATCTCCTCGATTCGCATCTGTAGGGTAGTCAATGCGAGCCCTCGAGACAAGCTCTCGTGAAGACGCTGCGAGTTCGTGGGACTGCGAGGAGGGACGGCGCCTCAGCGCAGCGTCAGCGCCAGAATCACGACTAGGAGTGCACCGAGCAAGGCCAGATAAAAGTTTAAATCACCCGATTGCAACGCACGCAGCCAGCCCGCTACGCGCCAAACGGCGTGCCGAACCGGGGTGAAGAGCCTCGGACCGAAGAAATCGGCAATGTCGTGCTCGACTTCGAGCTTGTGGATGAAATAGGCGACGGCTCGGTGCTCGCGCGCGGTATCGAGCGTCGGGCGGTAGATGAAGCTGTAGAAGGTGCGCATGGCGTTCGAGAACGTGAGACTCGTCGTCGCGGCGTGCTGCGCGTCCTCGCGCAGGCCACCGTACCAAACGGGGGCGCGCCGCACCGCAAATCGCCTGGCATTAAGGAGCAGCAAGAGAGGCACGATCGCGAGCAGCGGCATCACGATCACGAGCTTCGAGGGCGAGATGAACGCAAATGTGTCGGTCAGCGGCACGAGAATCCAGCCGCTTGCGAGCGTGTGCGCGATCGGTGCGCCGAATTGGAGTGCATCGGCCGCATCGAGTCCTCGAAGCCACACGGGAAGTGCAACCGCAGAGACGAGCACGGCAAGACCCAGCAGCAGCACCGCCGCATCGTAGCCCGGGCCGACGTGGGGCGACTTCGGCCGGTGGCCGTCCCCGAGCAACCCGATGCCGAAAGCCTTCACGAAGGTCGCGAAGGCCACCGCCGCGGTGAGCGCAAGCCCCGCCCCGGCGAGTGCGAGCGTGAGCCGGCCGCCGAAGGAGGCGAGGTGAAAGCCCTGGAACATCGTCTGAAACGTGAACCACTCGGTCACGAACCCGATCTGCGGCGGAAGCGCCGCAAGACTCATGGTGGCAAAGAGCGCGCCGATGCCGAACACGAAGCTCGTCGTGCGCAGCCACCCGTGCTGGGCAAGGTGGTAGCTGCCGCTTGCGGCGTAAACGCCATCTGAGGAGAGAAACATTCCGCCCTTCGCGAGCGCGTGTCCGGACAGATGCAGGATGGCGACAGTCCAGGCGAGCCCTGCGAGAGCCGATTGCCCGTCGGCGCGGAAGATGAGGCTTGCGCCGAGCGCGGCCACCGCGATCGCAGCATTCTCGGCGGAAGAGAACGACAGGAGCCGCCGCCAGTCATCCTGTTGGAACGCATAGAGCGCGGTGAGAATCGAGGAGAGGACGCCAATCGCTGTGACGAGGACCCCGAGACCGAAAATTCCTGTGCTCCCCCCGGGCAGCCAGCCGATGAGACCGCGCGAGAGCGCAAAGAAGGCTGCATTGAGCACAACGCCGGAGAGGAGTGCGCCCGATGCGCCGCTGCCGCTCCCATAGGCGCCCGGGAACCACTCGTAGAAGGGCAGGAGACCGAGCTTCGCCCCGAGCCCGAAGAGCAGCAGCACCCCGATGAAAACGCGCACCCCGGTCGGCGAGGTCGCTGCGCTCGCTGCAAATTCGGTGAAGTCGACGCTCCCGCGCGCGCCGTGAGCGAGGAGCAACACGGCCAGCAGAATCGCGACCGTCCCCACCTCGAGCAAGGCCAGCATGTAGAGTGTCGAGCGGCCCGCGGCGACTGAGGTGCGCTCGGCGAGAAGCATCACTGCGCCTCCCAAGCTCATGAGCTCCCAGGCGATGAGGAAGGAGTAGCCGTCCTGAAGTCCGAATACCCCGAGTGCGCCGATGAGAGACAGTGCCGCCCCGGTGAGCCACCCGGGACGCGCGGCGCGCAGCGGCGTGCACAGTGCCACCGCGAGTGCGGCGGGCACGAGCCCGAACGCTATCAACCAGAGTGCTTCGGGTGCGAAGTGGAGCCTGACCGGTTGATCGAAGAAATCAATCGGGAGAGTCAGCACGCCTCCCCCCGCGGGCAGTCCCGAGGCCGCCCCCCACACTCCGACCGCCGCGCCGAGCGCGATCAGCCAGCGCGCGGGCCCCGTCAGGCGCACGAGCGAGGCGAGGAGGCCCGCAACGAAGAGCCAGAATGCCCAGATCAACGGCTCAGGCACGTTCGGCCTCCGCTGCGAGCTGACCGCCGCGGACGCGCTGGGGCATGCGAGTGAGCAGCATGAGCAGCGCATGAATGATCGCGGCTGGATTGGGCGGGCAGCCGGGAACATAGACATCAACGGGCAGTACACCTTCGAGCCCGTTGCCGCAGGCATGCCCTCCGCCGTTGGTTCCCCCCGATACCGCGCAGGCGCCGAGGGCCATCACGAAGCGCGGTTCGGGCATCGCGCGATACGCCTCCTCGAGTGGGCCACGCATCGCATAGGTGACGGGGCCCGTGACGAGCAGAAGGTCGGCGAAGCGGGGTGAGGGGGTGAAGAAGACCCCGAGGCGGTGCAGGTTATAGAACGGATTGTTGAGTGCCTGCAGCTCCGATTCGCAGCCGTTGCAGGAGCCCGCATCGACATGGCGGATGTGAAGACTGCGTCCGAAGATGCGGCGGATGTGGCCTCGAACGGCTTCAGCCTCTGCCGAAGCTGCCGCGCGTGCCCAGAGGAGATCCTCTCTGCGGCGCACGCCGAATGCCCAATCGTTCGATGAAGTGAAAGCCCCCGCTGGACACACTTCGACGCACATCTGGCAGACAACGCACCGGCCGTAATCAACGTTGAGGCGCACCGCGCCGGCCGAGCGGTCCTCTGCGAGAGTGATCGCCCCGGGAAGACACGCATCGGCGCACGCCTGGCAGCCGTCCTGACACTTCCCCGGATCAAAGCGCGGCATTCCGAGAAGGCCCGCCTGGCCGTCATCCGCCCCGCCAGGCCAGCTCGTGCTCGCCTTGCCCTGCTTCAACCCGTAGAACGTCCAGAGCGGCATGGATTATCCTCAAGGCGCCTCAGCGGGCACAGCCCGCGATGGTGAGACCGAAGCTCGCCTCGTTGATGGCGTAGTCCATCATGTTCGAGTCGTGAACCGTGTAGGGAAAGACGCGCCAGTTCGAGAAGCTCGGGGATTTGATCTTGACTCGCGCGAGCCGACCCGCTGCATCGAGGTGCGTGGCATAGTAGACCGATCCGCGCGGCGATTCGGCCCAACCGAGGCCCTCACTGGAGGGCGCCGGCCGGCACGCCATCCGAATCGGACCCGCCGGCAGACCCTCGAGCACGCTCTGGAGGAGCTCGATGCTGTTCAATGCCTCGGCGATCCGGACCTGCTGCCGTGCGTGCGCATCGCAGCCCTCGCGCACCGCGACCCGAAGCGGGAGGGCCTGATAGACGCTGTAGGGTTGGTCGCGCCGCGGATCGCGATCGACGCCCGAGGCGCGCTCGATGGGTCCGGTCGCTCCGAGATCGAATGCGAGCTTCTTCTCGAGCACGCCGGTCGTCATGAGCCGATCGAGGTGCGTGGTTGAGCGCTCGAGCATCTCGGCGTAGCGAGCGAATTCGCCGTGCAGTTTCGTGAGTGAGCCGGCGAGGTTGATGAGATGCGGCTCGCGCCGCAGGCCCCCTGGGCAGATGAGACTGCGCAGAAAGCGGCTCCCGGTCGCCCCGGCATTGAGTTGCTTGGCGAGCTCCTCGAGGAACTTACCCTCGGCCTCTCCCACTTTGAGGGTCGTCGTGTGGCAGAGGTGCCCCAGATAGTGCAAATGGTTGTAGAGCCGCTCGAGCTCGGCGAGCAGCACGCGAAGCCATTCGGCCCGGGGTGGCACTTCGCATTGTGCGGCCGCCTCGAGCGCATGACAGTACGCGAGTGCGTGCGCGACGCTACCGACGGCGGAGACACGCTCGGCGAGCACGACGCCGAGTTCAGGCGTCACACCCTCGAAGCGCTTTTCCATGCCGCGATACTTGAAGAAGAGTTGCGGGTGATAGTGAAGGATGGCCTCCCCGATGTAGAAGAAGGTGAACTGCGCCGATTCGAGCACGTCCGCCCGTATGGGGCCGAAAGGCAGGAGCTGCACGTCCCGATGAGCGCGCCCGGCGACCTCCGGGAGGCTGTAGGGCTCCGGTGTGTAGGCGAGCGCAGCAGCCGGACCGGGCTTGAGCGGTGGACGAGCGGCGCGGGCACCGGGCAGCAGCACGAGCGGTTCGGGCTGCGGCTGGCCTTCGAAATGCAGGCCGCACAGGTCCGTGATCTCCCGCTCGTACCATGAGGCGAGTGGCGCAGCCGGTGCGATGCTCGGTGGGTGAAGAACCCCCGGCCGGCAGCGCCAGATCTCAGGTGGTTCGCCGGAGGCGGTGTGAACGATGTAACGGAGCTCGGCCTGCTCGGGCGCATCGCTCCAGCTCGACTCAGCGGATGATCCCGCCGCGCGATCCGGAAACCAGGCGTACGCAAACTGGACCCGCGCTCCCTCTGAGACCGCCGCTCGGCAGCGTCGCTCGAGATCCCGCACCGCGACATCTCTGATGACTCGGGGTTCTAGTTTGGCGTGCAGCTTGTGCGCCGAGCCCTCCCCGGTCATGGCCCGCCGCCTCCCGTCAGCTGCGCGGCGATCGCCGCGAAATAATGCGAGAACGCGCGTGGCCACCAGAGGCCGAGCGCAAGCAGCGGCACGAGCGCGAGCCACATCGGCAGCACGCACCAGAAGGCGGTGCCTTCTGCATGCGGGCGTTTCTCGATGGTCGCCCCTTCGGGATGCTCGCCAAAGTACATCGCGCGGAAATGATTGAGAAAGCCGACGAAGATCACGATGAGCAGGAGGAGCATCACGAACACCGCCCAGGCGTTGGGGCCCGCGAGCCCCGCGCGCAGAATGGTGAACTCGCTCAAGAACAGCCCGAAGGGGGGCGCACCGGTGATGGCAACAGCCCCGGCGATCCACAGGAGGCCCGCGGCAGGCATGGCGGTGAGCACGTAGTGGATGCGGCCGATGCGCTTGGTGTGAAACGCGTGCATTGCATCGCCTGCGCCGAAAAACATGAGCGACTTGTTGAGCGAGTGATTGAGCATGTGATAGAGCGCACCCGCGATGCCGAGCGGGCCCCCGAAGCCGAAGCCGAGCGTCATGACCCCCATGTGCTCGACGCTCGAGTAGGCCATGAGACGCTTCACCTCGGTCTGGCGCGTGATGAAGAGCGCCGCGATGAGTAGCGAAAGCGCACCGATCACGACGACCACCGTGCGCGGCATCGCGCCGAGTCGCGCCGCATCGGCCACATGAATGAAGCGGGCGATACCGATCATTGCGGTGTTGAGGAGCGCGCCCGACAGCATGGCCGAAACGGGCGCGGGCCCCTCGCTATGGGCATCGGGGAGCCAGGTGTGCATCGGGGCAAGGCCCACCTTCGTCCCGAAGCCGATGAAGACGAGCAGAAAGGCGGCGAGTGCGATCGTGGGATTGATCCGCGGCGCCACCCCGCGCAGCGCCGACCAGGTGAGGTCGTACGTGGCACCGAGCTCGAAGCTCCCTGCCCAG
>JASHUC010000102.1 GCA_030040235.1 Gammaproteobacteria bacterium
CGAGAAGCGGCGCGCCGAACAGGATTCCAACGAGTGCCGCACTCGAGGCCGGCCCGAACTCCTTCACCGGAACATGCCAGAGCCTCTGCAGCTCGGGCTGTGCGAATGAGAGCGCGCCGATGTCGTACCCGTCGGCCAGCATCGCAAGAAATGACCAGAAGAGAAGGCTCAGGTTGAACCAGCCGATGCGCTGCTCATCGACGAGGCGATTGATCTGAAAGGTCTGGCTCACCGGTTCCCCTCGGCGCGCCACCCCCGGCCGGTTGAGGCAGCTGCGAGCGCCGTCTGATTATGCGCCAGGCGGGGACGCAGGCGAGATCCGCCTCACGCGCCCGATCGCTCAGGGGACTGCGCCGGCTCCGCAGGCGGTTTCAAGGTGACCAGCCTCTCGCCCTCGCGCACGCGGTCACCGAGGCGCACGTGGACCGCCTCGATGACACCAGCTCGCGGGGCGCGGATTGCGTGCTCCATTTTCATCGCCTCGACCACGAGGAGTGTCTGTCCTGCGCTCACCTCCTCGCCGGGCACGACCTGAACGCTCGCGACGATTCCGGGCAAGCTCGTGGTGAGGCTTCCCGCGGGCACCCGCACGCCGGCGGCAGCCTCCTCGATACTCTCGGTCTGGAAGGAGGCATGCCGCCCCTCGCGCCAGACCTCGACGTGGGATCCCCTCACCGTCGCGTACACCGGCGCCCCGCCGGATGCGCAACGCAGGCTGAGCAGATCCCCGGTGCCTTCGCCAAGCTCGATGCGGTCCGGCGGACCCTCCCCGAGCACCTCGACACTCGAGGAGCCGTGCACAAGGACTCGAGCGCGCTGCACGCGCTCGGCGCTCGGCAGGCCGGCCTGTGCGGGTAAGTACAGCGGCACCTCGATCGGCTCGGATCCACCCAGGCGAAAGCCATCCGCGCGCGCCCAGGGCGATGCGCCGACGCTCGCGTTGAGCGTGTCGAGCACCACCGCGGCCGCAGCAAAACCTCCGAGGGCCTCGGCTTCATCGCCGCTCTCCGAGTGGCGGCGCGGGGCCGCTCCGTGGCGAGCGACGAACCCGGTATCCACCGGTCCGGCACGAAACTCCACACTATCGAGAGCCCCGGCAAGCCACTCGACGTTCGTCGGCACGCCGGCAATGAAGGTCGCGCTGAGTGCGCATCGCAGGCGTGCGATCGCCTCCGCGCGCGTCGCGGCGTGCCCGATGATCTTCCCCAGCAGCGAGTCATACTGCGGCGGGACCGTGTCCCCGGTGTCGAATCCCGCGTCGACCCGTACGCCCTCGGGCGGCCACAGTGCGAGGCGCAACCTTCCGGCTCCCGGAACGAAATCCCTGGCGGGATCCTCGGCGCACACGCGCACCTCGACCGCGTGACCCTGGGCGGTGAGCTTCGACTGCGCGAAAGGCAACCGCTCTCCCGCCGCAATCCGCAGCTGCCATTCGACGAGGTCGAGCCCGGTGATCGCCTCGGTCACCGGGTGCTCGACCTGTAATCGGGTGTTCATCTCCATGAAGAAGAACTCGGAGCCGGCGACGAGGAACTCGACCGTGCCGGCCCCGACGTATCCCACCTCCCCGGCAACCGTGCACGCGGCCTGCGCAAGATCTGCGCGCAGCTGCGGCGCGAGCCCCGGCGCAGGGGCCTCCTCGATGAGCTTCTGATGGCGGCGCTGGACGGAGCAGTCGCGATCGAAGAGCTGCAGCACCCGCCCGTGGGAGTCTGCGAGCACCTGCACCTCGATGTGCCGCGGGGCCGGCAGATAGCGCTCGAGCAGCAGCCGCTCATCGCCGAACGCGCTGATCGCGATGCGCCGCGCCGCCTCGAGCCCCGCGCGCAGCTCCTCCGGCGCCCGAACGATGTGCATGCCCTTGCCGCCCCCGCCCCCGCTCGGCTTGATGATGAGGGGAAAGCCAAGCTCGCGACCGTGGCGCTCGAGCGCCTCGAGCTCCTGCTCCTCGCCTTGATAGCCGGGGAGGATCGGAACGCCGGCGCGTCGCATGCGCTCCTTGGCGGTGGCCTTGTTGCCCATCGCGGCGATCGTCGCCGCGGGAGGACCGACGAAGAGGAAGCCGGCCGCGGCGCACGCCTTGGCGAAGGCCGCGTGCTCCGAAAGAAAGCCGTAGCCTGGATGGATGGCCTGAGCTCCGCAGCGCCGTGCCGCGCGCAGGATCGCCTCGACATTGAGATAGCTCTGGTCCGCCGCCGCGGAGCCAATCGGCCAGGCCTCATCGCACACCCGCACGTGCCGCGCTCGTGCGTCCGCTTGCGAGTAAACCCCGGCCACCGTGAGACCGAGCGCCCGCGCGGTGCGTGCGATGCGGCAGGCGATCTCGCCGCGATTGGCAATGAGCACCTTGCGAAGGACCTGCGGCATCTCGACCTTCGGCATCCCGGTCGCCTCTTGCCCGAGATCGTCGGATTGTCCGACAATCGTCTCATCCTATTCCGACGGGAGGCAAGTCATGCTGCCCCTCGAATCCCTCGAGCTCGATTTCGGGCTCGCCCCTGAGCTCGCGGAGGTGCGTGCCTCCGTGCGGCGGCTCGCCGCGGAGCGGATCGCCCCGCTCGCCTCGGGCATCGACCGCTCGAACGAGTTCCCGCGCGCACTCTGGCCCGTGCTCGGCGCCCAGGGACTGCTCGGCATCACCGTTCCGGAGCGCTGGGGCGGCGCAGGTCTCGGTTATCTCGCGCACGTCATTGCGATGGAGGAGATCTCGCGCAGCTCGGGGGCCGTCGGGCTCTCCTACGGCGCCCATTCGAACCTCTGCGTCAACCAGTTGCGGCTCAACGGCACGAGCGAGCAGCGCGAGCGGTATCTTCCGAAGCTCGTGACGGGCGAGCACGTCGGCGCACTCGCGATGTCCGAGCCCTCTGCCGGCTCGGATGTGATGTCGATGCAGACTCGAGCGGTACGCCGGGGTGATCGCTACGTCCTCACGGGTCGCAAGATGTGGATCACGAACGGACCCGAGGCCGATGTTCTGGTCGTCTACGCCAAGACGAACCCCGAGGCCGGATCGCGCGGCGTCACGGCGTTCATCGTCGAGCGCGGCTTCAGGGGCTTCTCCACGGCGCAGAAGCTCGACAAGCTCGGCATGCGCGGCTCGAGCACCTGCGAGCTCGTGTTCGAGAACTGCGAGGTACCGGCCGAGAACGTCCTCGGCGCAGAGAACCACGGGACCCGCGTGCTGATGAGCGGACTCGACTTCGAGCGGGTGGTGCTCGCGGGAGGACCGCTCGGGATCATGGCGGCGGCGCTCGATGTGGCCCTTCCTTATGCGCGCGAACGGCGGCAGTTCGGCCAGCCGATCGGCGGTTTCGAGCTCATCCAGGCGAAGCTCGCCGACATGTACGCCGGTCTCAACGCGAGTCGCGGCTACGTGTACGCTGCGGCGCGTGCGTGCGATGCGGCCCGAATCAAGCGGCACGATGCGGCCGCGTGCATCCTCTTTGCGGCCGAGCAGGCGACGCGCGCCGCGCTCGAGGCGATCCAGATCCTCGGCGGCAATGGCTACATCAACGAGTATCCTGCGGGCCGCCTGCTGCGCGATGCGAAGCTGTACGAGATCGGCGCGGGCACGCAGGAGATCCGCCGCATGCTGATCGGCCGCGAGCTGGTGGGTGAGCCCGAATGAGCATGCCGTTCGAGCCGATACGCGCGCAGCCCGCGTATCACAAGGTGGCTGAGGCGGTTCGCACGCGCATTCTCGATCGCACCCTGCGCGAAGGCGATCGGCTGCCCTCCGAGACCGAGCTCGCCCGGCAGTTCGGCGTGCACCGCTCGACGGTGCGCGAGGCGCTGCGGGAGCTGCAATCGAGCGGCCTTGTCATGCGTCGCGCGGGCTCGAAGCGCTTCGCGGTGACCCGCCCCGCCCCCGGTGTCGTCGCAGAGGGAGTAAGCCACGCGCTCGCGCTGCACGAGGTGACCTATCACGATGTGTGGGAGGCGCTCACGATCCTCGAGCCACCGATCGCCGAAGCCGCCGCCCGGCGCCGCACCCGCAAGCATCTCACGCACATCGCCGCCGCCGAGGAGCGCTTCGCCACCGACAATGCGGACACCGCACGGGCCGTGCATCACGTCGCCTCGTTCTTTCGGGCCGTCGGGGAAGCCACGCGCAACGGCGTGCTGGTGCTGGCGCAGGAGCCGTTGCTGCAGCTTCTCGAGCCCTCGCTCGCGGCGATGATCGATCGGCTGCCGCAGGCCCGCGGCCGCATCCTCACGGCGCAGCGGCGCCTTCGCGAGGCGCTCGCCGCGGGCGATGCCGAGGAGGCCCGCACCTGGATGAGCCGCCACATCCGTGATTTTCGCCGCGGCTACGAGCTCGCGGGGCTTGCGCTCACGAACCGTTGCACTACACCATGAGAGGAGCTCGAAATGATGGTCCGTACGCGTTCGATCTCGGCGCTCAGGCGCAATATCAGGCTGCGGCGCGCGCTCGCGGCGGTGCTGACTGCAGCGGTGGCCGGTGCGGCGCTGCTCGCAGGCTCCGAGGCTGAGGCGACTCTCATGACCGAGACCGCACAGCCAGCTTCGACAACGGAATCAGCGGCGGTGCACGACCGCTCGGCCGTGCATGGGCTCGAGCTCGACGCGATCGACCGCTCCGTCGTGCCCGGTAATGACTTCTTCCGCTACGCGAACGGGACCTGGTTCGAGAGTACCCGGATTCCCCCGGACCGCGCCTCCTACGGAACCTTCGCAAAGCTCGCCGAGCTCACCACCGAGCGCACCCGGCGGCTCATCGAGCACGCCGAGGTGAGCCACGCGCCGGCCGGGTCGGAGACTCGCAAGATCGGCGATTACTACGCGAGCTTCATGGACGAGGCCGGCATCGAGCATCGCGGGCTCGAGCCGCTTCGGCCGCAGCTCGCCCGGATCGCTGCCATCGCCAACCGCCACGAGCTCGCGCGTTTTCTCGGCAGCACGCTGCGCGCGGACGTGGACGTGCTCAACAACACGCACCTGCACACGGACCGTCTGTTCGGGCTGTGGGTGGCGCGCGATCTCGACGATCCCGAGCGCTACGCCGCATTCCTGCTCCAGGGTGGCCTCGAGATGCCGGATCGCGATTACTACCTCGACGCTTCGGCCCGCATGGACGAGGTGAGAACGCACTACCGGGCCCACATCGCGCGCATGCTCGAGCTCGCGCACGTTTCCGGGGCTGCCGCCCAGGCATCACACATCTTCGATCTGGAGCGGCGAATTGCCGAAGTGCACGTGAGCCGTGCGGACTCCGAGGACGTGCGCAAGGGCGACAATCACTGGATGCGCGCCGAGTTCGCAACTCGCGCCCCCGGACTGGACTGGAACGCTTACTTCGAGGGTGCCGGACTTTCACATCAGGGTGAATTCGTCGTCTGGCAGCCGAGCGCCGTCACCGGCATCTGCCGGCTGGTGGCGAGCGAGCCGCTCGAGACATGGAAGGCGTACCTCACCTTCCATGCGATCGAGGACGCCGCCCCGTTCCTGCCGCGCGCTTTCACCGCCGAGAACTTCGCGTTCTTCGGCAAGGTGCTCACCGGCACCCCGGAGCAGCGCGAGCGCTGGAAGCGGGCCGTCGA
>JASHUC010000007.1 GCA_030040235.1 Gammaproteobacteria bacterium
CGCCGAGCGACTCTTGGGGGCCCTGATCGCACGCGCCAGGCTCCTACCCGAAGGTGCGTATCAGATTCGCGATCCCGGCTCCGTCCCAAAGGAGCTGCGCAGGATCGCGAGACTGGCAGCGGGACCTGGACGCGCCTGGTCCTGCTGGGCTGATGGGCTGCGGCACTGGCTCTTCATCGGGGAGATGTCTCTGCCCCTCTCTCGCGAGCGCGGGGCGCCGGTGATGCTCGTGGATATCTATGAGGAGGACGGATTGAAGGACTCCGGTGCCTGGACGTCCGAGAGCGATGGCAAGTGGCACCGCTGCGCAGAGCGAGGGTCTGTGAAAGACGGGGTCACAACATAGGTAGCGCCCCGGCGTGTCCCCGCCAGGCCTGACCCGTAAATATGGTAATATGGGACCGTGAAGACGACCCTCGAGATTCCCGATCCTTTATTTCGCAAGGCCAAGTCCAGCGCCGCCGAGCGCGGCCAAACCCTCAAGGAATTTGTGAC
Source organism: Gammaproteobacteria bacterium (assembly GCA_030040235.1). The sequence goes on from JASHUC010000007.1 coordinate 496, forward strand.
CGAGGCGTTGCAGGACAAGCTCCGCACGAGGCACCGGACCTCTCCCGCACAGCCCCGCTGGATGGCCGGCTTCGGACGGCTGCGGGCTCTGCGCAAAGAGACCGCACGCGTTCAGAAGCGCATCGATGAGACCTTCGAGGTGATCGATCTCGAGGCTCGCGAGTGATACTCGACACGAATGCGCTGTCGGCATTCGTGGACGGTGAATCCGCGGTCGGCCGCATCTTGGGTCAGCAGCAGCGAGTGGCTCTTCCCGTCATCGTGTTGGGTGAGTTCCGCTATGGCATCTCACATTCCCGGCACCGAGCGGCATACGAGAGCTGGCTTTCGGTACATCTCGGCGATTTCGAAATTCTTGACGTGACCGAGGAGACCGCATCTGCCTACGCCGAGGTCCGTGTAGGACTCAAGCGATCCGGCAAGCCGATTCCCGCTAATGATGCCTGGATTGCAGCTCTCGCGCTCCAGCATGCATTGCCGCTGCTGAGCCGTGACGAGCATTTCGATGCCGTGGCGAATCTTGAGCGCAGGAGTTGGTGATAGCCGGTCACAACCGGCATCATTGCGTGGATCGCGGTTCTCGATCCGATGCCGAAACGCGCCGCGCGCGGCGGAGCCAACCCCGATTAGGGATACAGCCGCAAGTTCGGCCGTGACTGGTTGAGTGCGAGCGAGCTGCGATATGTGGTCATTCCGGCGAGAAGAAGGTGGTCATGACGGATGTCGCCGTAAGTACCCCGATCATGAGAACGAATTCGGTCGCGATCGATGCGCGCAACCCCCGCAGTGCGTGTTGCGTGCCGCTTGCGATCCCGGGCCCGAGCCGCCACTTGTTCATCGCCGCGAGTCCCATCAGTGCCGCGAAACCGCCGGCCTTGACGAGGAGCAGCTCGCCGTAGGGCCGGCGGAGCACGGCCCAGCTCGGAACGAGCAGCGCGGCCATGGCAAGTCCCGCGAGAAAGATAACCGGCACGAGCCAGACGGCGACCGCCGAGAATGCCTCCACAACCTTGGCGGCCGCCGCGGCCGGCTCGCGTCTGCTCGCCAGATAAAGCGCCGGCAGCGCCCCGAGCCAGAATGCGACGATGAGGAGATGCGTCGCGAGAAGCGGTCCGAGTATCCAGCGCTGGGGATGAACGGCGGTGTGGCCACTCAACAAGAACGCCGCAACCGCGAGCGTGGCACCGATGATGCCCGTGGCGTGGGCATCGGTCCCCTGCCTGCGCAGCGCCAGAGCGAGCATCGAAAGCCCCAGCACTCTCAAACCGAACACCTCCCCGATTGCCGAGTGCAGTGCGGCCCGATGGAGCGAGAGATCCCACAGTCCTGACATCTCTCCCGCCATGCGCGGTGCCTCGAGCGCGAAGTACCCGACGACGGCTACGATCGCAGTGATTGCCGAGACGAGTCCCATTCGGCGGATCGCCTCGCGCGAACCCGAGAGCAGGCGGCCGAAACGTGCCAGGAACAGCGCCACTCCGGCGGCCTGCAGCAACAGGACGTACGTCAGTGCGCGCACCAAGACCGAAACGATGTCGGGCAGCGTCACGTCCGGCACGATCGCACCCTCAGGGATGAGCGGCGGGAGCGGCGGCGGTTGATGGCGAGAGCGTGAAGTGCAACTGCCCCGGCACAATGTGCCCGTCATCGCCCACCACCCGCCAAGTGAGCACATACCTCCCGGGCGTCAAAGGCGGAAGCGCAACGCTGGTTTCGCGCGCGGGCTTCTCAGGCAAGGAATGCAGCTTCTCTCGTGTTCCACCTTCGCTCTGAATCCAGGCCGCAGTCAAACGCGCAGCTTCCGAGAATCGAAGGACGACCGCAGAGGGCGCTGTCTTCAAGATGCTGCCGTCGGCGGGTATCGCCTGCTTGAGGTGCGCGTGGGCCTGCGCGACGGCTGCGGCAAACGAAAGGAGTAACGTGCACAGAATACGCGACGTTTTCATGGAGCCTCCAAGTGATGTGGCACCCCGTGACCACACCGAGGTAGGGACCGAGTTCGCGGCGCAGTCACGGCTCACCCCCTCACGGGGGACCGTCTCGACCTTGCTCACGGCGCCAGGCGAACCAGGGCTTGCGAATGCCATTTACGACATACTGGCGCAGAAAGGCCTCGTACTGCTTGTTCACGCTCGCGGGATCGAAGTCTTGCCCGAATGCCACCTTCAGAATCGGCCCACCGGTCACGAAGAACTCGCACATGCCGATAATCGCGAGGTACAGGAACACGCCATCGTATCTGTCGGTCAAGCCGCGCCGCGTGTCCTCGACGGCCATCTCCCGGATGCGAGACTCCGGGTCAACGGCGAACCGCCTCTCGACGACCCCGAGCCGGCCCCTCAAGAGGCCGAACAGATGGCGCGCCATTTCGGGCTTCGAAGCCAGCTTCGAGCTCATGGCGTCGATTCTGCCATTGTTCAGATCGGCTCCGCGACGGCTCGACCAGGGTGGGGTCAGCAGGGATCGTGTGGCTCGACGCGCGAAGCCCATCTATTCGCCCGCGTATCCTGCCTCAAGCTGGTGCCGAACAGCCAATATCAGCACGATGTCTTCCGCAGGAAGCCAGCGGTACTTCGCGATATATCCGTAACGGCCGCGGGACAGGATGAGTTCGCGCCGGCCCTTCTCGGCGGCTCGCCCGAGGAACGGATGGTCCGCCAGAAGCTCGAGCGCCTTGCGTACGCTCAGGATCTGCTCATGCGCTCTTTGAGGGTCTTCGGCGGCAATGAAGTCAAAGAGTCGCTCGAAGTCGGCAAGCGCTCGTTGAGTTATTTCGACCGTCGCCACGCGCGAGCCTTCGGACGGCGCGCCTTTGCGCCGGACGCCCGCGCAGTTAGATAGTCAAACGTGGCTGCCAGCTCGAAGGTCTTTCTGCTGGAGAGAGCTTCTTCCTCTGAACGTCCTGCTTCATCCGCAAATCGCGTCCTCAGCTCCGCTCGCTCCGCTTCGCGAGCGAGCGCGTCGATCATGAATGCATGGGGTGTCTTGTTTGCGGCGCTCGCCAGTCGCTCGATGCGACGCTTGAGCTCTTCGGGAAGTTTCAGACTCGTCGCGGCCACCGGTCAGATCCGTACTTCAGGTAGTCATAAAGTACTACCGGCAGGCTCGTGTGTCAAGCTCGGCCCGACGCCCACGACCGAACTGAATCACTTAGCCGTCTACGTCGGGGGTAGCGACTCCACGGTTATCGGCGTCGGACCCTTTCGCAGGATCGTGATGGCGGACGACCCCACACTCACCACTGACGAGGTAGTCGTCTCTTTCGCCCACGAGCTCAAGCACTACCTTCTCGACACCTGGAAGCCAGTTTGGGTGGGAGCGGTGCTTGTAGTCGTGGGATTCGGGCTCGTCGAGGTGCTCGGACGGCCCGCCATCCGACGATTCGGCGAACGCTTCGGCTTCTCCGAGCTTGCAGATCCCGCCTCCTTCCCATTGGCCGTGCTCATCCTGACGGCATACTGGCTCGCGATCGGTCTGCCTGCCTTCAATGCGATCCAGCGGCACATCGAGTACTACTGGTTCCATCGGATCTGGCGCGCGAATCACCCTTCCCAATCAGAGCGCGTCCGTCTGGCGAATACCTATCACCCCTGGACCACTGGCAAACCCTCCGTCTATAGATGGCTTTGTCAGATGCCATGAGATGCTCGCGTTAGCGACGTTGCTCCCGGTCCTCTCAGACTCATCGCATGGCGAGCGCTCACTCGGTCGTCGGGATGTGCGCATCTTGTCAGCCACCCTTGTTGCGCGTTGCGCAACGCGGTATAGTCGGCAAGTGATCCAGTCGTTCCGGCACGCGGGGCTGCGCCGCCTCTACGAATCCAGCAGCGTTTCGGGTATTCAGCCGGAGCATGCCATGCGGCTGCGGATCCTTTTGGTGGCGCTAGATGCGGCAACGAACATTGGTGATATGAACGTTCCGGGTTTTAACCTGTATCCCGTGAGGCCAAAAACGGGCAAACGACGCTGGTCTGTCTGGGTTGCGGACAACTGGCGTGTCACCTTCGAGTTCAGCCACCGCCACGCTTACGTGGTTGACTATGAGTATCCCACCGACTCCGACTCCGAGCTCGCCGCCCAAGCCGATCGACGTTCCAGAGCCGCTGCTGCAAAGAGAGCCGGGGAGCTTGAACGCGCCGGTCACTCCGAACTTGCCCGTGCTTTCCGCGCCTACGCCGAGGGTGGGGCTCCTGATGACCATGCATAACCCGCCCCACCCCGGCGAATTCATTGTCGCAGTCTATCTTGAGCCTCGCGGCATTACTGGCCGCGAGTTGGCCTC
>JASHUC010000103.1 GCA_030040235.1 Gammaproteobacteria bacterium
CAATGCAGCGAGCGCCTCGGCGCCGACATCGAGGCGCACGGCGCCTACTACGGGGTCGTCTGCAACGCCGGCCTCGCCGAAGATGCGGTGTTTCCGGCGATGAGCGGGCAGATGTGGGACCGCGTCGTCGCGGCAAACCTCGGCGCCTTCTACAACGTGCTGCAGCCGATCGTGATGCCGATGGTGCGGCGTCGCGCCCCGGGCCGGATCGTCACTCTTTCCTCCGTCTCGGGTCTGACCGGCAACCGCGGGCAGGTGAACTACAGCGCCGCCAAGGCCGGCATCGTCGGCGCGACGAAGGCGTTGGCCCTCGAGCTCGCCACGCGGCAGATCACCGTGAACTGCGTCGCTCCGGGCCTGATCGAGACGGAGATGAGCCACCAGGCACCCGTCGAGGCGCTGCTCGAGCGCATCCCGATGGGCCGCGCCGGGCGCGTGGAGGAGGTGGCCGAGGTCGTGAGCTTTCTCATCTCGCCGGGCGCGGCCTATCTCACGCGCCAGGTGATCGCCGTTGACGGTGGGTTCTCCTGAGGCAGGCGCGCGCGTGAGGCGGGGAGGCGTCGTTTGACGCATCGGGTGGCCGTGACCGGCATGGGGGGCATCACGGCCTTCGGCTGCGACTGGGACCAGATCGGAGCGCGCTTCAGGCTCGGCCGGAATGCGGTGCGCTACATGCCCGAGTGGGAGCAATTCGGTGACCTCAACTCGCGGCTCGCGGCGCCGATCGCGGCCTTCGAGCCGCCACCGCACTGGACGCGCAAGCAGACGCGCGGCATGGGACGGGTCGCTCTCCTCGCCGTCGCTGCCGCCGAGCGCGCGCTGCGTCACGCGGAGCTGCTCGGCGATCCGCTCCTGCGCGGCGGGGCTGCCGGCGTCGCCTGCGGCTCTTCGATCGGCAGCATTCCCGATATCCGCGATTACGCCGTGATGCTGATCGAGGGCGCATCGAGCGGGCTCAACGCCAACTCCTACGTGCGCATGATGCCGCACACGACCGCCGCCAACATCAGCCTCTTCTTCGGCCTGCGCGGCCGCCTGATTCCCGCCTCGAGCGCCTGCACCTCGGGCAGCCAGGCGATCGGCTATGCCTACGAGTGCATCAAGCATGGTCTGCAGACCGTGATGGTGGCGGGCGGCGCCGAGGAGCTGTGCCCCACGCAGGCGATGTCGTTCGACATTCTCTACGCCACGAGCCGCCGCAACGGCGAGCCGCAAGCGACACCGCGGCCCTACGATTGCGAGCGGGATGGCCTGGTCGTCGGTGAAGGCGCAGCCATCCTCGTGCTCGAGGAGCTCGAGCACGCGCGCGCGCGAGGCGCCCGCGTGCACGCCGAGATCGCCGGCTTCGGCACCAACTGTGACGGCAGCCACGTCACCCGTCCGGAGGAGCAGACGATGCGCACGGTGCAGGAGCTCGCCCTCGGCGATGCGGGGCTCGGCGCGGGCGCGATCGGGTACGTGAACGGACATGGCACCGGCACAGAGCACGGGGATATCGCCGAGTCGCGCGCGACCGCGAAGGTGTTCGGATCGCGGGTTCCGCTCAGCACTCAGAAGGGGCACCTCGGCCACACGCTCGGCGCGTGCGGCGCACTCGAAGCGTGGTTCAGCATCGAGATGATGAACGCCGGCTGGTTCGCTCCGACCCTGAACCTCGAGCGCATCGATCCGCGCTGCGGTGAGCTCGATTACATCGTCGGGGAGGGCCGCTCGCTGCAGCCGGAGTACGTCATGAGCAACAACTTCGCCTTCGGCGGGGTCAATACCTCGCTCGTGCTTCGCCGCGCCGGCTGATCGAAGAGTGCGTCCCGTGGAAGCGCCCTCCGTCTGCCCGATCCTCAACGCCGCGGGCCCGAAACGGCCCATTCTCTGGGCGCGGGACCGCGCCGTGTCCTGCGCCGAGTTCTCGCAGAATGTGGCGCAGCTGGCAGCGGCGCTGCCGCCCGCGGGCTATCTCGTCAATCTCTGCGAGCAGCGCGATGGGCTCCTGACGGCCTATGCGGCCGCTCTCCTTAGCGGCCAGACGACTCTCATGCCTCCGTCGCGTGCCCCCGAGGCCGTCGCGCACGTCGAGGCGCGTTTTCCGCGAAGCTATCGCTGCGATGACGCGTGGGTCGCCGGTGTGCTCGGGCTGGCGCGTGGCCAAACCTCCCCTCGAGTGGGCTTTGACAGTGCCGGCGCCGGCGCCTTCGGCGTATCGGATGAGCACATTGCCCACATCGCCTTCACCTCGGGCACCACGGGAGAACCCCACGCGCACCCCAAAAGCTGGAGGCAGCTGATGGGCAGCACCCGGCTCAACGCCGCCCGGATCCGCGCCGGCCTCGAGCCGCGCTACGCGAATGCGCAGCCGTCGATCGTTGCGACCGTGCCCGCCCAGCACATGTACGGCACCGAGCTCTCGGTGCTGCTGCCGCTCGCCGCCGGCATGGCCGTGCACAGCGGCCGGCCGCTGTTTCCCGCGGAGATTGCCGCCGCTCTCGGCGAGACGCCCGCGCCGCGGGTGCTCGTGACGACCCCGGTACACCTGCGGGCGCTGGCCGAGTCCGAGCAGCGCTTTCCGGAGATCGGCTTGATCGTCTCCGCCACCGCACCGCTCGATGCGGCGCTCGCGCGCGCCGTCGAGCAACGGCTCGCGACCCGCCTGCTCGAGATGTTCGGTTCCACCGAGACCGCGGTGATCGCCACGCGCTTCACGGCGCGGGAGGAGCCCTGGAGCCTGTATCCCGGTGTGACACTCACGCCCGGGACCGAATCGACCACCGCCGATGCGCCATGGTTCGCGGCGCCGACGGCCCTGCAGGATGTGATCGAGCTCGTGGCGCCGGACCGCTTCGTGGTGCGCGGCCGCAATGTCGACATGATCGAGGTGGCGGGCAAGCGGGCCTCGCTCGCCGAGCTCACACGCCACCTGCTGGCGATTCCCGGGGTGAGGGATGCGGTCGCGTTTCAGACCGACGGTGCCGCCGGTTCCGTCAGGAGAGTGGCCGCGCTCGTCGTCGCCCCTGACCTGGACCTCGAGCAGATTGCAGCGCACCTGCGCCTGCGCATCGACCCCGCGTTCATGCCGCGCCCGCTGGTGCTCGTGCCCGCCCTGCCGCGCAACGAGCTCGGCAAGCTCTCACGCGAGGCGCTGATGAATCTCGCGGCGGCGCACCTCGAGCGGCGCGGCGAGCACTAACAATGCACACATTCGATTTCGACGAGCAGCTCGGAGCGACAGATGTCCGCCTCGAGCGTGAGGCAGCGCACCCCGGGCGGCAGCCGCCCGGCAAGATGCGCCGCCGCCTCCCCCGCCGCGGCGCCGTCGCGCAGGTAGACCTTG
>JASHUC010000104.1 GCA_030040235.1 Gammaproteobacteria bacterium
GGGGCGACCGCGCGCTTCGACTGCAACACCTCGCGCAGTACCCCGTCCACGCGGAAGCGCACCACGAGGCGATTCTCAAAGGGCTCGATGTGGATATCCGAGGCGTTTTCCTTCACCGCCTGGGTCAGAACGGCATTGATGAGGCGGATGATCGGCGCATCGTCCTCGCTCTCGAGCAGGTCCGCCTGCTCGGGCAGCTCCTGCGCGAGGTGGGCCAGGTCGGTCGTGTCCTCGATGCCCTCGACGGCCTGCATCGCGTCCGAGCCGGCCTCGTAGGACTGGCGCAGCAGCACATCGAAGGAGGCCTCGTCCACCCGCTCGATGTGCAGCGGCAATCCCAGGAACCGGCGCACCTCGGCGAGCGCCAGCGGCGAGGCGCCGGAGCGGTAGGCACACTCGGCATAGCCGTCCCCGATCGCGCGGACGAGCACACCGTGGCGCTTGGCGTAAGCAAAGGAAAGCCGCCGCTCCTGGGCGGCCCCGGCAGCTGCGGTCCCCACCCCTGGCATCGCGCCCGCGGATACCGTCCCGGCCGCATCGTTCACGGGGAGCTCTCCGCGCTCGAGGCCGCATGAGTGGCAGCGCCGGCATTGCTCGCCTGAGGCGGCGGGCCCGCCGCACCGCTGCTCGATGAGGCGGACGCCCCGGAGGAGGGCCCGGCCTTCGGGTCGGGCTGAGCCGGCGGGACCTGCCCGCCTTGGCGCTCGCGCTCCTGCTGGCGCTGCGCAGCCTCCTTCTTCTGCTGATCGTTGATCGGGGCCTCGTGCGCCGGCTTCGGCGGCACGGCCGGGAGGGGTGCGATGTCGCAGCAGCCCTTGTTGGTCGCGGCCGGGGCTCCCTTGGGAGGTGCCGGAAGTATGGAGGAGTTGGCTCCCGGGACGAGCGGGAAGAGTTCCTTGCCGCCCACCTGCTTCTGCTCCTTGCGGATGAAGTCGTACTCCTGGTCCGTGGCGGTCGCCGAGTCCGTCCCATCACGCAGGATCTGCGCGCGGATGAAGATCATGAGGTCCTTCTTCTCGATCGATCCCTGGCGGTCCTGAAACAGCTGGCCGAGCAGCGGGATGTGCGAGAGCAGCGGCACGCCGGTCTGCGTGCGATCGTATTCGTTGCTGATGAGGCCGCCGATCACGAGGATGCCGCCGTTCTCGATCAACACCTGGGTGGTGACCGTGCGCTTCTGGGTCGTGGGGTTCGTCGTGCTTCCCGACTGACCCTCGGCCGCCAGCGTGGCCGTCGGGATGACGCTCGAGCTCTCCACGTCGATCTTGAGGATGAGATTGTTGTTGTTGATATCGGGCGTGATCTTGAGGATCGTCCCTACCTCCTCGTTCTGGATCGTCTGGAAGGGACTCACGGTTCCGGCCGTCACCGTGCTCGCGTTCGTGTACTGGCCGGTGACGAACGGGACCTCCTCGGCCACATCGATCTTCGCCTCCTGATGGTCCATGGTGACCGTGGAGGGCGTGGCGATGATGTTGGAGTCGTCGCTGCTTTGCAGGGCGCGCAGCATGGCCGCGAAGCTGATACCGGTCTTGGCGATGCGCCCGAGCGCGACGGTCGTCCCGTTCACGAGCCCGGTGGAGGAGAGGTTGGCGGGATTGATGATCGAGTCGGCGAGATCTACCAGGCTCGCGCCGCCCACGGGCGTCAAGAAGGTTGCACCGGGAATGGTCGAGCCGTTCGAGTAGACGGCCCAGTTCACGCCGAGCTCGGTCGCTTTGTCGAAGTCCACGTCCACGATGATCGCCTGCACGAGCACCTGCGCGCGGCGAATGTCGAGCTGGTCTACGATGGCGTTGAGCTCGCGCATGGTCTTCGGCGGGGCGGTCATGACGAGCGCGTTGTTCTGCTCATCGGCCCAGATCTGGGTGTCTTTGCCCGAGGCGCCGCCCGAGGGGCTCGTGAGCGCTCCGGGTCCGCCGCCCCTGCCTGTCGCGGCGGCCTCCTCCATCCCGGTGATCTGCTCTTTGAGCTTCGGCGCGAGCTTCGTCGCATCCTCGTACTTGAGGTAACGGACCTGCGTGTCCCCTTCGTAGGCTCCGGCGTGCGGGGCATCGAGGTGCGCGATGAGCGCCTTGATCCGCAGACGCTCGTTCGAGTCCCCGCTCAGCAGAATGCTGTTCGAGCGTTCATCGGCGACGAGCTTCAAGGGCGTGCCACCCATCTCGCTCGGCCCCTGGCCCTGGTAGAGCGAGCTCACGATGCGCGCGACGTCGGTCGCCGTGGCGTACTGCATCGGAATGACATCGACCGCGGCGGTATCGGTCTCGTCGATGCGCTCGATGATGTGCATGAGGCGGCTCACGTTGGCCGCGCGATCGGAAATGATGAGGATGTTCGCCGGCGAATAGGCCGCCAGGTGACCCTCCGTCGGGATGAGCGGCCGCAGCACCGGGACGAGCTGCGAAGCGCTCACGTTGCGCACTTGCACCACCTCCGTGACGATCTCATCGGAGGTCGAGCTCACGTGATCGGGTAGGTCGATGCCCGGCATGTAGCGCTCGGTCACATCCGGCATGATCTTGACGACGTTGCCGCCGGCAGGGGCGGCCATGAAGCCATGCACCTGCAGAATCGAAAGAAAGGTCTGATAGAACGCATCCGCGGACATGGGCGTCATCGAGTACATCGTCACCTGCGCACGCACGCGCGGATCGATGATGAAATCCTTGTGGGTGGCCATGCTCACCGCTTCAGCGATCGTGTTGATATCGGTATCGCGGAAGTTGGGCGTGATGAGCTCGCCGTTCGATTGCGCGGAGGCGACCGAGCCGGCAACGGTGAGCGCCGCGGCGCAGCAAAGCCCGGCTCGACGGCCAAGCAGGTGTCGGGTTGCTTTCATCGAAAGGATTCCCCCGTCGCGCATCGTGCGCTGCTGGTCAGGACCTTATGGGCCCGCGCTTCCCGGAGAGCCTGATCCGGGATCCTCGCCGGCGAGCTGGTCGGCTTCCGAGGCGATCTGCGCCATGTTCAACGTAAGATCTTGCTGCCGTCCGTTGCGCATGACTGTGACGCGCGCCTCGCTCGAGGTGCCGAGCGTGCGAAAAATCTCCTCCCCGCGGGCCGGGTCGTCGAGCGGCGTGTTGTTGATCGCAATGACCAGGTCGCCGGGTCTCAAACCGAGACTCATGAACGCCTGGCTGTTGCGGCCCGGGTAAACGCGATAGCCGCGCTGCCGGCCGTTGGCGAACACCGGCTGGGGACGCATCACATCGGCAATGAGCCCGGGGTCCTCGCTGATGACACGGCGCACGTGCTCGAACGAGGCCCCGGGCCCTGCGGTGGGTGTGCTCTGGGGGCCGGCGGCGACGTTGCGCGGCAGCATCAGCGCCTCGAGCCTTCCGGCGCGGTCGAGCAGAACCCGATCGTCGTACACCGCGTGCAGGCGCGCACCGCCGGGCACGCTGTCGCCGACCGCATACACTTTCACCTGCGTCGCGCTCGGTCCGATGATCGCCATCCCCTCATTGGGGCGGTTCACCGCAATAATGCCCGAGAGGATCAGCGCCATGGTGGTGCGGGGCGCGCTCGTCGCGCCCGCCCCGGCCACCGCAACCGGGGCGGCCCCGAAGAGATGCCCGCTCGCGATGCCGGCGACATCGACCGGGCGCGGCCCGGATGCCGCGATCGTCAACTGAGCCGGCGCCGGCGCCGAACCGGCCCCCGCCAGGCGCGTGACGATGCTCGCTGCCTGGGCGCCGATCGCGATGGCGAGCACCCAGACGGCCACGCGCGCACCGCTCGAGCGCAGCGCGCCCGGCCATCGCTCGCGCGCGGCGAATGCATCGAACCAGGAGCTTACCGCGTTCATCGGCATGGACCGCCTCGAGTCAGGTGCGGGCAATCATACGAGCGCCGTGCTTTGGCTCTCAAGCAATTGTTTTGCAATTGGTTTCCCAAGTCGTTTTTTGGGCCCCACGGAGACTCTTGTGTTGGCGTTTGGCGACCCCTATAAAGGTAAGATGCCCACGTCGGATCCGCATCCCGTCCGTCCGGATACCGGAGTCGTCGTCGAGGAGTCGCGGCCGGAGGTCAAGCAGCCTCCTCTCTACCGGGTGATTCTGCTCAACGACGATTACACTCCGATGGAGTTCGTCGTCGATGTCCTCGAAAAGTTCTTCGCCATGAATCGTCCGACCGCCACGCGCATCATGCTCGAGGTGCACACGAAGGGTAAGGGGGTGTGCGGGGTCTTCACATACGAGATCGCGGAAACTAAGGTTGCACAAGTGACTACCTATGCACGGGACCACCAGCACCCCCTGATGTGTACTCTGGAAGAGGCCTGAAGCTTACGCTGCGGTTCAACGATTGGAAGGTTTGGAGATATCGTGCTGTCCAACGAGCTTGAATACTGTCTCAACGATGCTTTCCATCAGGCACGCGAAGCGCGCCACGAATACCTCACGGTCGAGCATCTGCTGCTGGCGATCATCGATACGCCCAAGGTGCGGGAGATCCTGCGCGCCTGCGGTGCCGACCTCGCCAAGCTCAAGCAGGAGCTGAAAGAGCATCTCGACCAGTCCACGCCGCGCCTCGATGAGAGCGAGGAACGCGAGGTACAGCCGACGCTCGGCTTCCAGCGCGTGCTGCAGCGAGCGGTGTTCCACGTCCAGTCGAGCGGCAAGAAGGAAGTCGGGGTCGCGAACGTGCTCGTCGCGATCTTCAGCGAGAAGCAGAGCCACGCGGTGTACCTCTTGAACCGGCAGCACGTCGCGCGGCTCGACGTGGTCAACTACATCTCGCACGGACTCTCGAAGATCGCCGAGGAGAAGACCGACAAGGAGGAAGGCGGAGCCGAAGCCGAGCGCGACCCGGAGGGCGGAGGCAGCGCACTCGAGAAGTACACCACCAATCTCAACCGCATGGCGCAGGAAGGCCGCATCGATCCGCTGATCGGACGCAAGCTCGAGATCGAGCGCACGATCGAGATTCTCTGCCGCCGCCGCAAGAACAATCCCCTGTACGTCGGGGAGGCGGGCGTCGGCAAGACAGCGATCGCCGAGGGTCTCGCGCGGCTCATCGTCGAGGGCAAGGTGCCCGAGGTGCTCTCCGATTGTGCAATTTACGCGCTCGACATGGGAGCCTTGATCGCCGGCACCAAGTATCGAGGCGATTTCGAGAAGCGCCTGAAAAGCGTGATCGGCGAGCTCAAGAAGCAGCCCGGCACGATCCTGTTCATCGATGAGATCCACACGGTGATCGGCGCCGGGGCCGCCTCCGGCGGTGTGATGGACGCCTCCAATCTCATCAAGCCGGTGCTCACGAACGGGGAGATCCGCTGCATCGGCTCGACGACCTATCAGGAGTACCGCGGGATCTTCGAGAAGGACCATGCGCTCGCGCGGCGCTTCCAGAAGATCGACGTGACCGAGCCCTCCGTACAGGAGACCATCGAGATCCTGCAGGGTCTGAAGAGCCGCTTCGAGGAGCATCACGCCATCAAGTACGCCGACGATGCGCTCAAGGCGGCCGCCGAGCTCGCGGCGCGCCACATCAACGAGCGGCACCTGCCCGACAAGGCGATCGACGTGGTGGACGAGGCCGGCGCGCGGCTGCGCCTGAAGCCGATTGCCGAGCGGGAGGGCACGGTCGAGGTGCGCCACATCGAGGACGTGGTCGCGCGCATGGCGCGCATTCCGGCCAAGAGCGTCTCGAGCTCGGACCGTGAGGTGCTGAAGAACCTCGAGCGCAATTTGAAGCTGGTCATCTTCGGTCAGGATCGCGCGATCGAGGCGCTCGGCGCCGCCATCAAGATGGCGCGCTCCGGGCTCGGCGATCAGCGCAAGCCCGTGGGCAGCTTCCTGTTCGCAGGTCCCACCGGGGTCGGCAAGACCGAGGTCACCCGTCAGCTCGCGATCATCATGGGCATCGAGTTCGTCCGCTTCGACATGTCGGAATACATGGAGCGGCATACCGTCTCGCGCCTGATCGGGGCCCCTCCGGGGTACGTCGGTTTCGATCAGGGCGGGCTCCTCACCGAGTCGATCACCAAGCATCCCCACTGCGTGCTGCTGCTCGATGAGATCGAGAAAGCGCATCCGGACGTGTTCAACCTGCTCCTTCAGGTGATGGATCACGGCACGCTCACGGACAATAACGGCCGTAAGGCCGATTTCCGCCACGTCATCATCGTGATGACCACCAACGCGGGCGCCCAGGAGATGAACCGCCCCTCCATCGGGTTCACGCACTCGGATCACGCCACCGACGGCATGGAGGCGGTGCGGCGGCTGTTCTCGCCGGAGTTCCGCAACCGCATCGATGCCATCATCCAGTTCGCAACGCTCGATCCGCTCACCATCGAGCGCGTGGTGGACAAGCTGATCCTCGAGGTGGAAATGCAGCTCGAGCAAAAGGGGGTGAGCCTCGTGCTCGACGATGCGGCGCGGCGCTGGGTCGCCGAGAAGGGCTACGACCCCAAGATGGGCGCGCGGCCCATGGCGCGCATCATCCAGGAGTTCATCAAGCGACCGCTCGCCGAGGAGCTGCTCTTCGGGCGCCTGGTGGGCGGCGGTCAGGTGCGAGTCACCGTGTCGAAGGACGGCAGCAAGCTCGAGCACGAGTGCACGCCGCTGCAGCAGGAAGTACCCGCGTAACGGCGTCAGTGCCGATCGTGGCCGGGCTCAACGCCCGCGGTAGATGATGCGTCCCTTGGAGAGGTCGTAGGGGGTCATTTCGACCGTGACCTGATCACCGGTGAGGATGCGGATATAGTTCTTGCGCATCTTGCCGGAGATGTGCGCGGTGACGACGTGGCCGTTCTTCAGCTTCACGCGGAACGTCGTATTGGGCAAAGTCTCGACGACTTCGCCCTCCATCTGAATCGCGCCTTCTTTGGACATCGGGGCGCGCATTCTGCATAAAGCCCAGCATCAATGCAATTTATGGGAGAAGCCGGCATGCGGGTACAGGGAGGTACCCCGCCGCCGCGAGGCGAGGACACGATGTCCGAGTCCGAGCGTTTCATCTCAGCCGTGCGCCGGGGGGATGTGCTCGCGCAGCAGCGCCTGGAACTCCGACCGCGGGATGAGCCGGCTCCCGAGGCTCTGCAGGTGACGCGAGGGTAGCTGGCAGTCGATGACCCTGATGCCCTGGGTGCGGCAGAACTCGACGAGCCGTGCGAGGGCGGCCTTGGAGGAGTCCGGCTCGCGGCTGAACATCGACTCGCCGAAGAACACCGCTCCGAGCCGCACTCCGTAGAGCCCCCCGACCAGGCGGCCGCCGAGGTAGGTCTCGAAGCTGTGTGCGAAGCCGCAGTGATGCAGTTCGAGGTAGGCGGCGCGCATCTCGGGGGTGATCCAGGTGCCGAGGCTGCTCGCCCGGGGTGCGGCGCACCCCTCGATCACCGCGCCGAAGTCGCGATCGATCGAGCCCTCGAAACCGCGATTACGGAGGGCCTTGGCGAGGCTGCGCGAGCAGCGGAACTCCTCCGGAAACAGCACCGCGCGGGGATCGGGAGACCACCAGAGCACCGGCTGCCCGGGCGAATACCAGGGGAAGATCCCGCGGCGATACGCGGCAAGCAGCCGGGCAGGGGAGAGGTCCCCCCCTGCCGCCAGCAGCCCCGGGGGCTCATCGAGCGCGCGCTCGAGGGGTGGGAAGCGCTCCGGCGCATCCTGTGGCGAAAGCCAGGTGATCGTCTTCACGGGGCGGGCTCCCCGGGAAGGCCCGTCCCGCCGCTGTGCCCGCCGCGGTACGGGACATGGGATTGGACCTCCGCCGCGTAGGCATCGATCGCCTCGCCCTCGCGTGCGAGATACTCACGGATCGCCTCGCGAAAGCGCGCGTCGGTGATCCAGTGTGCCGACCAGGTGATCGTCGGCTCGAATCCGCGGCTCACCTTGTGCTCACCCTGGGTGCCGGGCTCGAAACGCTTGATGCCCCGCTCGATGCAGAACTCGATGCCCTGATGGTAGCAGGCCTCGAAGTGCAGGCTGTGGTAGTCCGCCTCGGCCCCCCAATAACGCCCATACAGAGCGGCCGGGCTCCAGAAGAAAATCGCCGCCGCGACGGGGTTACCGGCGCGGAGCGCGATCTTCACCATGAGCGCATCGCCCAGGGTGCGGGCGATCTCACCGAAGAACGCGCGGCTCAAGTAAGGCTCGTGTCCATGACGCAGGAACGTGTCGCGATGGAACGCGTAAATGCGATCGAGCAGTCGCGAGTCGAGCTCCGAGCCGAGCCGCGTGTCGAAGACGATACCGGCCTCGGCGACGCGGCGGCGCTCGCGGCGCGCCTTCTTGCGCTTCTCCGCCGTGAAGGTCTCGAGGTACTCCTCGAAGCTCGCGTAGCCGTGATTGGTCCAGTGGAACTGACAGTCCCGCCGCGTGAGCCAGCGGCTGCCCTCGAGCGCGGCGCGACCGGTCTCATCGAGAAACAGGGCGTGGATGGAGGAGAGCCCGGACTCGCGTGCGTGGGTCTCGAGGGCCGCGATCAGGGCCTGCCGGGTACGCGGGCCGTCGAGATCCGGCCGCACGAGAAGCCGCGGGCCGGTCGCCGGGGTGAAGGGCAGCGCCACGGTGAGCTTCGGGTAATAGCGCTGGCCGAAGCGCGTGTAGGCCTGCGCCCAGCTGAAGTCGAAGACGAACTCCCCGTAGGAGTGCGACTTGATGAAGGCGGGGACCGCCGCGGCAAGTCCGCGGGCATCGCTGAGCGTGACATAGGAGGGGGTCCATCCCACCCGCGACCCGAGGCAGTTCGTATGCTCGAGTGCAGCGAGGAATTCGTGCCGCAGGAACGGCGCCTGCGCACCGCTCAGGCCGTTCCACTGCTCGCTGCCGAGCTCATCGATGCTGCGGACAATCCCTGTTTTCATAGACCCGCAGTCAAGCCGCGGCGAAATCGAGGCCTTCGAGATAGCGATCGGCATCGAGCGCGGCCATGCAGCCCGAGCCTGCCGAGGTGACTGCCTGACGATACACATGATCGGCCACGTCGCCGGCGGCGAACACTCCTCGCACGCTCGTCGCCGTGGCATCGCCCTCGAGGCCGCCCTTCACGAGAATGTAGCCGTTGCGCATGGCGAGCTGCCCTTCGAAGATGCCCGTATTGGGAGAATGACCGACGGCAATGAATGCTCCCGTCACCGGAAGTCGCATCCGCTTCCCGTGCGCGACCTCCCGCAGCGCGAGGCCAGTCACTCCCTGTGCCTCACCGAGCACCTCGTCCACGACGTGGTTCCAGAGGATGGTGACCTTGCCCGCGCGCTCGCGCTCGAGGAGCTGCTGCTGCAGGATCTTCTCGGCTCGCAGCCGGTCGCGGCGATGCACGAGTGTCACGTGGGCGGCGATGTTCGAGAGGTAGAGCGCCTCCTCGACCGCCGTGTTGCCGCCGCCGACGACCGCTACCCGCTGGTTGCGGAAGAAGAATCCATCGCAGGTGGCGCACGCCGAGACACCCCGGCCGCGGTAGGCTTCCTCCGAAGGCAGCCCCAGGTACTTCGCCGTGGCCCCCGTTGCGACGATGAGCGCATCGCAGCTGTAGCGAGCCGCATCGCCCGTGAGCTCGAAGGGCGGTCCCGCGAGCTTCACCGACTGGATGTGATCGTTCACGATCAGCGTATCGAAGCGCTTCGCGTGCTCGAGCATGCGCTCCATCAGCTGGGGACCCTGAAGCCCCTCGACATCTCCGGGCCAGTTGTCCACGTCGGTCGTGGTCATGAGCTGCCCACCCTGCTCGAGCCCGGTGATGAGCATCGGAGCGCGGTTGGCGCGCGCGCCGTAGATCGCAGCGGTGTAGCCCGCCGGTCCCGAGCCGAGGATGATGAGCCGGCGGTGCGCTGAGTTCGCCATTGGATTAAGGGACGTCGCGAATCGTTGGTGAGGTGCGAAATGTAATGGAGCGTGAGTGTCCGTGAAAGGTGATAATGCCGTAATGGCGAGCTCATTCACACGGACGGTGCGATTGAAGGTCCGGGGAGAGTCCTACGCTTGGCTCAATGCGGTGGCGATCGAGGTCAATCAGGTCTTCAACTATTGCAACGAGACCTCCCTTGCCGCGGCAACACGCACGGAAGTCGGCGGCATGAGCAGCGGGTATAATGAGTCTCCAAGTTTTTTTGGGACACCCAGGGAATCGCGGAAACGCTGGCTACGATGCTAGCGCGGAGCGAGCCGTGTCGAACCGGAGAAGGGTCGATTTTGGCTGATTCGACTGCGCGGGGAGCCGCGCGATTCACCGAGTCCGTCAGCCGCGGTCTGCGCGAGAGCGCCGCCATCGCGCTTGCGGTCCTCGCCCTGGTACTCCTTGCGGCCCTCGCCACCTACAGCCCCGAGGATCCAGGTTTTTCCTTCACGGGCGGGGCCACCGTGCACAACCGTATCGGCCCGGTCGGGGCCTGGGTGGCGGATACGTTGTTTTTCCTCTTCGGCCGGCCGGCGTTCCTGTTTCCGGTCATGCTCGGTATTTGGAGCTGGACCGTGTTTCGCAACCGCGCCCGCAGCCGCACCGAGCGCGCCTCGCGAATCAATTCGGTGGTGCGCACGGGCGGGTACCTCCTCGTGCTGCTCGCGAGCTGCGGGCTCACGACGCTGCACTGGGATTCTGGCGTGCTGCGCGAGACCGCCGGAGGGGTGCTCGGCATCGAGTTGGGGCGCGGGCTCGCCTCCGGTCTCAACGATCTCGGCGCGACGCTGCTCATGATCGCTGCGTGGATGGCGGGCCTATCGCTCGCCTTCGACGTCTCCTGGCTCACCGTCATGGACCGGGTGGGCGCTGCGGCCTGGGGTGGCATCGGCTGGGCGCGCACGCGCTGGTCGAGCGCGCGCGAGCTGGCCGAGGGGCGCGAGCGGCGTCAGGCGCGCAAGGAAGTGATGGAGACCGAGCACAAGAAGACCGCCGCCCGCCTGCCTCCGCGCATCGAGCCGCCGCCGATCGTCGTCGAGAAGAGCGAGCGCGTCGAGAAAGAGCGTCAGGTGCCGCTGTTCGATGCGCCCAAATCGAACGAGCTGCCGCCGCTCAAGCTCCTCGATGACCCCCCGGCGCACGAGCCTTCGTATTCTCCGGAGGCGCTCGAGGCCATGTCGCGGCTCGTCGAGATCAAGCTGCGCGATTTCGGCGTCGAGGCGGAGGTCGTCGCGGTGCAGCCGGGGCCGGTCGTCACCCGATTCGAGCTGCGGCCCGCGCCCGGCGTCAAGGCGAGCCAGATCACCGGGCTCGGCAAGGATCTCGCACGGGCACTCTCGGTGATGAGCGTGCGCGTGGTCGAGGTGATCCCCGGCAAGTCGGTGATGGGCCTGGAGATCGCGAACGAGAAGCGCGAGCTCGTGACGCTCGGGGAGATCGTTCGCTCGAAGGCCTACGACGACCTGCACGCGCCGCTTGCTCTCGCGCTCGGCAAGGACATCGGCGGCCAGCCGGTGGTCGTAGACCTGGCGCGCATGCCGCACCTGCTCATCGCCGGCACCACCGGCTCCGGCAAATCGGTGGCGATCAACGCGATGGTGCTCTCGCTGCTGTACAAGGCGACCGCCGAGCACGTGCGGCTCATCATGATCGACCCGAAGATGCTCGAGCTGTCCGTCTACGAGGGGATTCCGCATCTTCTCGCTCCGGTGGTCACCGACATGAGGCAGGCGGCGAACGCGCTGCGCTGGTGTGTCGCGGAGATGGAGCGGCGCTATCAGCTCATGGCCGCGCTCGGCGTGCGCAATCTGGTCGGCTTCAACAAGCACGTGAAGGAGGCGCTCGAGGCGGGCAAGCCGATCCGCGATCCGGTGCTCACACAGCAGGCGGCCAACGACCCGGGCATCGATCAATCGCAGATCCCGGATCTCGTGCCTCTGCCCTACATCGTCGTGATCATCGACGAGCTCGCCGACCTCATGATGATCGTCGGCAAGAAGGTCGAGGAGCTGATCGCCCGTCTTGCGCAAAAGGCACGCGCCTCAGGCATTCACCTCGTGCTCGCCACGCAGCGCCCCTCGGTGGACGTGATCACGGGTCTCATCAAGGCGAATATTC